>CAZVVF010000001.1:0-295 GCA_964630575.1 uncultured Burkholderiales bacterium
GAGAAAAAAGCCAAAAGGCTTGTAACTGTAGTTGCGAATCAGCCGGTCTGAGAGCTCGATCGTTCGCTCGGCGGAGAAATGGAGTGTGTACCAGATGGCCAAGGCATTCGCTAGATTCGCGCAGACGATCGCGAGAACCATGGCTGCGCCTGCAGCGACCACAAAGCTGTTGTAGCTCCCAAAGTTTAGCGATGAATAAATGGAATTGAGCAACTTGTTGTCTTGCAACAGCTGAGGGTTGCCAATGAGGGCCATGAACGGAATGACGGAACCGACTCCGACCAGTTGGAAGAAC
>CAZVVF010000001.1:305-22543 GCA_964630575.1 uncultured Burkholderiales bacterium
AATAGCTATCGCTAACAGCTTTACAAAATCTCGTCTGCCTTTTGGTCCCAGCATCACGATTAACTCATCTAAGAGCTTGGTTGGCACATACCGTAGGTGTTCCAATAGCCCCGGCATGTCCTGCTGTTGGCTGCTAGCAATGCGAAGAGAGCGGGGGGAGCCTTTTACCGCTTGAGGTGGAGAAAATGAAAAAGCGCATTGAGGGCCGCTCGGTACATTCCGGCATTCAAGTAGGATAGAATCATGATTCTGGTGTAACGCATTCTCAGGTAGGCCCGGTCAGCGCGACTAATGCAAGGGTTTTTGATGCTGCAGACCGCCTCATAGAGTTGGCGATACCCAGCTTCTAGTCCGCGAAGATCAGACATGGCAGAGTCGCTGACTACCATCTGCTCGTATGTGAGAGAGGGGATTCCCAAATAGTTGGTCTCGTGTTGACTGGCATAGTCAATAAAGAATAGTAGGTCTTCGCAGTGGGTGAGGCCACTCCGAAAATAAGTTTTCTGATCTCTTGAGCGTAGGAAGAGACACACTCCAAAGAATACCCTCTCAGAGAGGCGGACGAAGCGACTGAGTGGATTTCCTTGAAAATCAGACTCCCATTGGCGCAGTACTCTTCCGCTTCGCTCTTCGGAGACTCTGACCTTACCCGCAAAGATGTCCGTTCTAGGATTGCTTATGGCGTGCTCTACATAAGCTTCAAGGCATGACGGTGGTAGGGTATCGTCAGCGTCGAGAAAGGTAAAAAAGTCTCCAGTCGCGTGACGAAGGGCAAGGTTTCGTGTCGCGCTGACTCCCTGATTCTGATGTGTAAAGACTTGTATCCGAGGGTCTGAGAAGCTTTCTAGAAGGTCTAGGGTTGAGTCTGTGCTGCCGTCATTGACCGCAAGGAGTTCCCAGTTTGTATAGGTTTGAGTTAGAACCGAGTCGATCGCCTTTTGTATGTGGGCTGCGGCATTGTAGGCGGGGAGTATGATAGAAACAAGCGGTTTCATAGGAGGGTCGTTGGGACGCGTAGTGAGTTCGACCGCATCAGTGGTATCTCTGACCTGCTCGCCTATGTCCAAATTCTCCAAGGAGGATTCCCTGACTTCCAGAGTGACTCCATGTGGTTCTTGTCTCTCAGGGTGTCGATGGGCTGCCAAAAGCCGTGGTGCTTGTATGCAGTGAGTTGGCCTTGGGAGACGATCTCTTCGAGAGGGGCTTTTTCAAAAGGTACTGAGTCCCCCTGAATGTAATCGAGCACTTCCGGCTTCAGTACGAAGAATCCACCACTCATCCAGCCTTCCCCTTCGGGCTTTTCGCGGAAACTTCGAACTCCAACCCCGTCCAGGTCCAAGGCGCCGAAACGGCCAGTCGGTTGGACTGCTGTCACTGTCGCCAAACGGTCTTCCGCCTCGGCAAAGGCGATGAGTTTTGAGATGTCGATATCAGCGAGCCCATCACCGTAAGTCATGCAGAATTTTTGACCAGGCTCCAGATACCGTCCCACTCGCTTGAGTCGGCCACCTGTTTGGGTCTCCAGCCCTGTGTCTACCAGAGTCACCGACCAATCTTCGGAGTCCGTGTTGTGCACTACCGTGCGGTCTTCGGCTAAGTGGAAAGTGACATCGGAGTTGTGGAGAAAGTAGTTCGCGAAGTACTCCTTGATCACATACCCCTTGTACCCAAGACATATTACGAAGTCTTTGAGTCCATAGTGCGAGTATATTTTCATGATGTGCCAGAGCAGAGGGCGACCGCCGACTTCCACCATGGGCTTTGGTCTCAATGATGTCTCTTCGCTTATTCTCGTGCCGAATCCGCCGGCCAGGATGACTGTCTTCATGTTTGGTTTGCTCTCACAGGCAAAGGCCCTTCGCTTGAGTGACGAGGCTCCCTTCCGGCCTCAAGGCGTGGAGAGAGTTGCTCAAGCCTGGACTCAAGGACGAGGAACTCGTCAGGATTTTTGTGGAGAGTTTGAAGGAGAGGGCCAACCCGCTTGAAAGAGTAGGTTCGATTGGTCGACGTTTCTTCGCCGACCCCATTAAGGTGCAGAATACAGTGATTATACTTGGAATTAGCGAAATTGATAACGATTCAGGCGCAGTCCTTATGGACGGCCCCAAGCTTGTCTGTGGTATCAATGAAGAAAGGCTTTCCCGTGTCAAGCGTCATCGGGGGTTTCCCCATCTTTCGGTGAGGTGGGTGCTCGAACAAGCAGGCCTCAGTCTCGATGATGTTGACCATATCGCGATTGCCAAGGCCGATCCGGATGAAAGTCCCGAGCTTTTTTATCGCTGTGACGAACTTCTTGCGAACCAGGACCATTTCGCTTCTGGCAATCCCGCTTGGCCGGTGTGGAAACTTCTGAACTCTCTGGTTACGCGATATCGCAATATCCCCCGTCAGAGAAAATTGGCCACTGAGATGAGTCGTGAAATTCGAGCCTGGATCGAAGAGAATGGCTGCCAGGACAAAGTCGTGCGTGTGTCCCACCACTATGCCCATGCCGCCTGTGCCTATTGGGCTAGTGGCTTCGAAACGGCTCTTGCCGTGACTATGGATGGCCAGGGGGAGGGAGCCACTGCTCAAGTGTGGTCTATCGACAAGGGCCAGTTTGAACTTTTGCATGAGGTTCTTATGCCGCATTCACTAGGGAATTTCTATGGAGCAGTGACCAAAGCGCTTGGCTACAAGCCGAATCGTCACGAGGGAAAAATTACAGGCCTCGCAGCCTACGAGAAGCCTCATCCTTGGCTTTTGGCTCAGGTTCAGAAACTCGCCTACAATGAGCCTGGAACCTTTTGTGCTCCGACTGTCTACGGGAGTTATCCCCAGATCTGGCTGATGGGGAAAATCTTCGGTGCAAGGCAGATCTCTGCGGCTTTCCAGCAGGTGCTCGAGGATGTGGCTCAGCGGTTTGTTGCGGAGTATGTGGAGAAGACGGGACATTCCAACCTGGTTTTGGCTGGAGGGGTCGTCGCCAACGTCAAGCTGAATCAGCGTCTGTTTGAGATTCCTGGCGTGAAAAACCTCTTCGTGTTTCCTCACATGGCCGATGGTGGATTGAGTTATGGTGCGGCCCAAGCGGTCTATCGAGCTCAAAGCGACGATTTGAGCCGGGCCCCAATTTCCGATGTGTATTGGGGTCCTGAATACAGCAACGAAGAGATAGAGGCGGCTTTGAAGAGCCATGCCGTCGAGTATAAGGTTTGCGACGATATCTGCTTGGATGTCGCAAATCTCCTGGCAGATGGCAAGGTCGTAGCAAATTTTTCCGGTCGCATGGAATTCGGGCCTAGAGCCCTCGGAAATCGCTCTATTCTCTATGAGGCAACTGACCCCAGTGTCAATGACTGGCTCAATGAACGCCTTCACCGTAGCGAGTTTATGCCTTTTGCTCCTGTAACTCTCATCGAGCAAGCTGGTGAGTGTTACAAGAACTTAGAAGGAGCTGAGTTCACTGCTCATTTCATGACCGTGACCTTTGAATGCACCGACAAGATGGCCAAGACTTCGCCAGCGGTCGTTCACGTGGACCAGACGGCGCGTCCTCAGCTTATCTCTTCGCAAACAAATCCCCGTTATTACAATATCTTGAAGAACTATTACGACAAGACGGGGATTCCCTCGATAGTTAATACAAGTTTTAATATGCACGAAGAGCCTATCGTCTGCACACCAGATGATGCCATCAGATCTTTCCTCAACGGTGGTTTAGATTATTTGGCCATCGGAGACTTTCTGGTTGGAGATGGTGCCGCCTAGGCTCATGACCATGAAGCCTTACTCGAAAGCTAATCCCACGAAGCGGATGGTAAGGTCTCTCGTTCGTGCTTGAGCGCCTGAGAGACATTCAGTTCGGCTATCTCCCATATCAGCCTGGAGCCAAGTCGCCCGGTGACCGTCGACGATTTCCCGCTGTCGCTCAAAAGCTCGGGCTCAATTGGGAGATCTATCGGCCAGGTAAGGCGTACGACGTGATCTACGTTACCAGCAATTCCGACCTCACCGTTTTTCATCGTTGGCCTCAAGACGGGACAAAGCTCATTTATGAGATGGTTGATTCCTATCTTGCGGTTCCAACCTGGGAGCCGCTGGGTCTAGTACGTGGCATTGGGAAATGGATATTTCGTAAGCATAAGCACCTCGAACCGTCCTATCGCAAAACAGTAGCAGCTGTCTGTCGCCGAGCAGACTTGGTCATTTGCAGCACTCCGGAGCAAAGAGAGCAGATGACCGGCCTAAGCCCCAATGTGCATTCTATCCTGGATATGCACGAAGAACTGGGAGGGCTTCCATCAGTCGGTCCCGCTCCCGGCAAGAAGAGGTTCGACATTTTTTGGGAGGGGTTGGGATTGACCGCTACCCACTTCTCTATTGTTGCCCCGGTCTTAAGAGAGCTCAACGAGGAATTCCCGCTGCGACTCCATTTCTTGACGGATCTGAAGTACCGGCCCATCAACGCTCCAATACCCCTTCTTGAAACGAAGCGGATGCTCGATAAGACTTTGCCGGGATTGGAGTTCTATTTGGCAGAGTGGAATCCAGTGTCGGTCCGAGCTATCGCCAACCAGGCTGATCTTGGAATCATTCCCCTGAGGCTAAATGAACCTTTGTTTCGCGCGAAGCCCGAGAACAAGCTTCTGCTTATGTGGAGACTGGGTCTTCCGGTGGTCACTTCAGCAACACCCGCCTACGTCCGCACTATGCAATCTTATGGCGGTCCCGATTGGTCCTGCCGGACAACTCAAGAATGGGCTCAAAACCTACATCAGGCTCTAGCTGATGGTGAAGCTCGAAGCCGTGCAGCGCAAAAGGGAGCGGCTTACGCTGAAGCAGAATACGGTGTAGAAGCTCTTTTGGGGCGCTGGATCTGTGCCTTGGAGACCTTGTTGGTCTAGCAGCTCTGTCTCTGGTTGATAGGTTGGGGGCTCTCAGCCGAGTCGTCGCGCCCATCCAAGAATAGTCCTTCGGGCTGCGCTATACGCCCTTCTGGCATAACGTTGAATAAGGTTTCGCTCAGTCCAAGAATAGCATTTTCGGCGAACAGCGACCCAAACTCGGTTTTCCGTCGTTTTGTTGACACGCGTCGCGACTTCTCTAAACTCTTTTTGCGCGCATCGTCCGTGGATAAGGCGAACTTTCTCCCCTTGAGGAAAACCAACGTTGGTAACGAATCGAAAATTGTAGATGGAGTGCAGTACGTGCAGTCTGATGTCTTGGCGCAAAAGAGCTGCCATAAGAGCAGGTTGGTCGCCCCACCAGTAGTCAGGCTCTGACCGATAAACAGATTTCCATATTTCGAAGAGCTTTCGGCTTCGCTCATTTCTTTGAAAACCGATCAATCCGGTTTGATAGGGATAGCACCCATTGATGAGTGCCCCGTTCAGTACGATTTGACTGCGCTCGAAGTAGTCAAGACAAAGAAGCAGTTCGAAAACGTCTAGAAGTTCAAGAGCTCTGGAACATCTTCACAAAAATACATGTCGGTATCAACATAAATGGTCTTGGCATAGGGTGATGCCAAGAGACCCTCGAGCTTAAAGGCAAACCCCGACTTGCTCTGTCCTGCGTCGTTCCGGGGGTCGCCCTCTAGGGGGTCCCATTCGATCACTTTGACATTGCTGAAGACTGATGATTCGTAAGGCCGGTCCGTAACGAGAGATATCTCTGGATCGGGTCGGACCTTCTTGAGGGAGCGTGCTGAATCTTCAGCTTCTCTTATGTACTTTTCTCCGGTAGCAATGTACAGAAATCCCTCAGACTTTGTCATGACCTGTCGCGTTGTGTCCACTTCCTTTTGGATTTAGGTGTCGACTTCCCGTCTGCTCCATCTGGGAGACACAATCCTGCGCTTTGTTTGGTACGCGTGATGGGCTGATCACCCCGATACCAACAAGAAAGGGGAAGTCTCTCTTGTCCAAAAGAGAGGGATCCGTGACACCAGCAATCCTTTTGATGATAGTTGCTACGCTACTTCCGTTTCTCTCGGCTAAGGTTCGTAGCAATTCACAAATTTCAAGCGCTGTTATGGTCGTCTTGGTGGTGCGCCAAGTCGTCTCGTTCGCACAAGTCTACACCAACGGTCTCTTTACGGTGGCGAAAGACCCTATAGCTTTTCATACTCAGGTCTCTATGGGCTTTGGCCCTCTCACTCGAGATAACTATGGTGTCGTCTTGGGCTCCATCTATCAAGCTTTCGGAGCATCGCACCTTTTGGGTTGCGAGTTTTCGCAAATCGCTATGTCATTGGCCCTCATTGTGATGGTCGAACTTTTCTTTCGAGTTGGACTCGAGAGGGGGGCACCCAGGCTTATTTTGATATTTGGGCTACTGCCGTCGATGCTTCTCAATACCTCCGTCACCAGTCGAGAGGCCTTTCAGGTCCTCTTCCTTTTGTCGTTCGTCCTGGGCATTCTCTCTTTGAAGCAAGACGGAGTGACTCCCACGGGAGTCCTAGTGCCTGCGGCAGGATTGATGCTTGGTTTCTCTCACCAGGGCTTTAGCCTACTGATCTTCATTCTGCTGCCAGTATCGCTTCTTTGGCTTGCGAGGACGCGACCAAACGTCTTGATGGGGGGCATCTTTTTCTTTGCTCTCATCGGGGTGCTGTTTGGAGGTCGAATCTACAGTTCGCTGACTCGATCTTCGAACGTCCTCAGCAAGCTTGAATCCGGCATGGGCCTCGAGTACATCGACGGATATCAAGAGAGCGTAGAGCGGTCGCGTACAGATTTTGACGCAACGCTCGATCTTAGCTCCGTCGGAAGTTTGATGAAAACGGGCCCACCGGTGCTGCTCAATTACATGTTCAGCCCTCTCCCTTGGCAAGTTCAGGGATACACAGACCTCTATGGTTTCGGCGAGTCCCTGGTGCGTTTCTTTTTGTTGGTCGGCGCGTTGCGCATGCTAAAGAAGTCCTCTGGAGATCACAGATCCGATCTTTTTCTGTTGTTCATCATGTTCGCACTAGTGGAGTTGATGTGGGCTACTGGTACATCAAATTGGGGTACGGCATTTCGTCACCGAACCGTTGCTTATGGTGTTCTTGTGGTTCTCGGTGGGCCGTTTTTTGTTCGGACAAAACTCGAGGAACTCGAGGATGGAGCTTCCACGCGGCCAGTGAAAAAATCATTGAGAGCCCAAATAAGGGAGCGGCGAACACGCAGTGGGACACGCCGGGCGACTCTGGGGAAGAAGCGCCGGCGAACAGGACAATGAAAAGGTCACGACAGGATCTTAAGGACTGCCCGTTAAGTTTCTCTGGGGCTGTATTCGTTTCTCTCCGGGATATCCTGAACCTAGTTCCCGGTTCCCAATGAAGGTTGCGAGCCCGACATAAGCTAAAATTTTGGGGTGAGAATGAAGAGATTTGAGAGCGAGAGACTTTACCTTAAGTTGCTAACGGAAGACGAAGTGACCGCGGAGTATGTCTCCTGGCACCAGCAAGAACACACGAAGTACTACAGTTCTTCTGGGAGGGTTTTTTCGAAAGAAATGTTGCTGGAGGAGATGGCTACTGGTAGGGCATCGGACAGTCTCTATGTCTATGGTCTCTACTCAAAAGAGAATGATGAATTGTTCGGCAACATTAAAGTGGGCCCGATTGTTCGTAAACACGGTTTATCGGACCTTGTTGTTTTTATCGGCAAACACGAGTTTCTCGGCAAGGGCTTGTCTGTCGAAGCTATTGCTGTGGGCAATCGAGTTGCTTTCGAAGAACACGATGTCCGAAAGCTCTATGGCGGGATGTTTCGCGGTAACATTGGCAGCGTGAAGGCCTATACTCGGGCTGGGTGGGTTATTGAAGGGGTGCTTAAGGGACAATACCTGGTGGACGGAAAGGCTGAGGACCGCATCCTGGTAGCTTGCTTTAATCCAAAGTATTTTGACATAGACAAGAGTCTTTTCCCCACAATTGATGATGTCTACTAAGCTTCGCGCAGGTGTTTTTCTTGATCTCGACGGGACTCTAACTGACAATATTGATCTCATGTACTCTTGTTTCGATGAGTTTATGAAATCACAGGGACGTTCTGCCTCATTAGAGGAGTTCAGCGAATTCAATGGCGTACCGCTGAAGCTTGTCATCGACGAGCTACGTCGACGATATTCCTGGAGCCCTTCCGTGCAAGACTTGTGGCTCTTGTATGAGGATATCCTCAAGCAAAGCTACAGAAGTCATCCCCCAAGACAGGGCGCGGTGACTTTCCTTGAGAAGGCCAGAGAGTTGGGATTTACGCTGGCCTTGGTGACCTCGGCGCCGAGAGGCCTCGCTGATGACTGGGTCAACACGCAGAACCTCCGGTCTTTGTTCGAATTTACCGTTTGCGCCGAAAGTGTAATGGAGGGTAAGCCCAGTCCAGAACCCTACCTGCTCGCCTTAGAGCGAAGTCAAGTCACTGCTGCTGGGAGTTTCGCCATCGAAGATTCACGAAACGGTATTGCCTCCGCCTCATCCGCTGGGCTCAGTGTTATTCAGATGAAACAGGAGGCAGAGACACCACAATTGCCTGGTGCCTGGAAGGCAGTATCCCATTTTTCGGAGGTCCTGGAGCTTATCTATGAGGTTTAAATGGTTTTCATCGTCCTCCTCGCTGCGAATTGGTAGCGCCACCCAGGTGCCAGTGGTCAGTCAAGAATTTAGAGCGACGGTGGCATTGCGTTGGAAACGGGAGAAAGAGCAGCAAGCACACCTTCACGACGGCGAACTTTTCTATGCTTCAAATTTCGCATCCGACCATATCCAAGGCTATTTTGGACCATATAGCCATTGGTACATTCAGCGTAAGCTCAATGCAAGCGCGGAGAACTCTCTCGTTTCCGTCGCGGTGACCGGTGTCGTCCGACAGGGCAAGAGCGTTCTTCTTGGAAGGCGAGGAGATGGAGTCACGCAAGATGCGGGCTTGTTCGAGTTCGTCCCGTCAGGCGGTGTCTCGCGTATACAGGGGACTCCCAATTTTCGAGAGCAGTTGAGGCTTGAGTTCGAGGAGGAGCTTGGGGTCTCTGCAAATCTGATCCAGAAGATAGAACCGTTTGGGTTGGTTCATGACCAGCAGGACCACGTTTTGGATATCTTGGCTCTTCTTGAATTGTCCTGTGACATAACTGCGCTTAACGCTTTTAACGAGGAGTATAAGGAGTTGGTAGCTGTGCCCCTTGCTGAGCTCGGGTCTTTGCCCAGAGAAGAGGTAAGCCCCCTGACGCGCTTCGTGTTTGATACGATAGACCTAGGCGCTCTCCACTAGACTTTTCGTGCCAGTTGAAGTTCAAAGACAGACTAGCCTCACCAATCCGCACCGATTGAAGATGGGTCACTGTCGAGTCCTGCAACCTTAGCAAGTGAGACAGGAGTGCCCTTTGCGTAGCTTCCCCGGAATTTTTTGCCAAGTATTCTTGGCAAGAACTTCGGGTGAAGCCCGTGCCCCGGCCGTATCGACTTCACATTGTGCTGGGTGATCAATTCGCCATCTTTGACGTCTTGGGAAATGTACAGAGACCGTGAGAAATGTCGGCCGCGCTGCATGCTCTCAGTTACCACATATTCTGCCCTGCCAAGAACTTTTTCGGTATCGCGTATCGTTTGAACCAATTGAGCAAACTCGTCAACATCCAGTGAGAACTCGGCGTCGGGCCCACCGAGGGCTCGATCTAAAATTAGATGTTTCTCGACAAGACGGGCACCAAGAGCAACCGCAACCCCCGCAGCTACATCGCCTTTGGTATGGTCTGAAAGTCCCACTTCACATCCAAAGGTTGCTCTAAGTGTTGGAATTGTTCGGAGGTTGACATCTGCTAGGGGGGTTGGATAAGCCGAAGTACATTTGAGTAGCATGATGTCGTTATTGCCTGCAGAGCGGCACACATTCACTGCCAGTTCGATGTCACCCAATGTTGCCATTCCTGTGGACAGGATGATGGGCTTTCGTTTTCGTGCAACATAATCAATGAGAGCGAGGTCGGTAATCTCCGCTGAAGCAATTTTGTAGGCAGGCACTGATAGCTCTTCGAGAAAATCAACTGCTGAAATGTCGAAGGGCGAGGAGAAGCAGACGAGGTCAAGGGAGCGAGCGTATGTCATGAGTTCCGCGTGCCACTCCCACGGCGTATGCGCCTTTTGGTAGAGTGAGTAAAGCGTTTCGCCATCCCAGAGCGTATCGTGGTTCAATAAGAAATCTTTTTGGGAACAATCTAGCGTAAGCGTGTCTGCTGTGTAGGTTTGCAACTTGACCGCGTCAGCACCGGCGACCTTGGCAGCCTTGATCGTTTCCAGCGCAATTGTTCGGTCTTGGTTGTGGTTGGCTGAAAGTTCAGCAACGATGAATGTTTTGGATTGTTCTGAGATAACGAAATTATCAATTTTTATGGACATAGTCTTTCCGACGACTGCTTACAGCCCAGCTTCTTCTTTTCCTTCGAATGCTGCGTTCCGTGTACGACTCGACATGCCAGAGAGAGTTCCGTTCGTGCGCATCGTGGCGCCTCTTGGGGAAGTTGGGTCTTACACGGGTCAACAAGGCACAGGAATGGTCGTCGAAAAACGGAAAAAGCTCGCCAATGAGAGTCCTGCACATTGCGAATTGGTATCCCACGAAGGATAGCTACTCGGCGAACTTCATTCGGAATCATTACCGCTGTGCGAAGACAATTAGTGACTCCACTCTCGTGCACGTCGAGGTGCGCTATGGAGCGCCTAAGTTTCAGACAAATCTCCATCTTGACAACGAGGAGAAGTACATTCTCCTCTATGCTCCTCTTCCGCCTTCTCGGGTGGTAGAGGCTCTTACCCTTCTACTTCTTCTGTTCGCCCTTCTGAGCTTCCGGTTGCGCGGCAAGACTTTCGACCTTTATCTGTTCCATATAGCTTATCCGCTGCTGGCCCAAGTCCGGTTACTTAAGCGAATTCTTAACAAACCGATGGCAATACTTGAGCATTGGACAGCCTATCAAAAAGGTTTCAACCTTCCGGAAGGGTCGCCGGGACGCAGAAGGATTGGAGAGATTTTTCATCACCAAATCCCACTCTTGACCGTGTCAGAGGCGCTGCGCGACGACATCGTAGAGTTCTGTGGAACGGATTCCTTTGATCAGTATCTGGTGCCCAATGTCATATCTGAGGATATCTTTTATCCTCGCGACCGTGGTGAACGGAAGGCGGTCGTTTTTCTCACGGTCGCGAATTGGTCATCGCCCAACAAGCGGCTGATGTTGGTGGTGGAGGCTTTTCATCGCCTTTGTCAGGCCGGTGAGGACTTGCAATTGAGGATCGCTGGTGAAGGTGAGCAGTTGCTCGATGCCAGGGCTTTTTTGGCGAATCATCCTGAGACCCTGGAGCGGGTGACGTTTTTGGGCAACTTCCTGGACCCTACGGGACTGGCTGAAGAGATGGCTAACGCCGACGCCCTTCTCCATCCTACTGCGTTCGAGACTTTTTCTCTCGTATGTGCTGAGTCTCTCTTTTGTGAAACCCCGGTGCTGGCTTCGAACGTCGAGCCAATACCGACGTTTGTCGGAGAGATGAATGGAATGCTGATCGAGAACAACGTGGATAGTTGGGAAGTTGGCTTACGGGAGTTTCTCGGCTGTCGCGAGCGCTATAGAACGGGTCACTTGGGAGATGATGTGCGAAGCCGCTTTAACGGGGAGGCCGTCGCCGGTATCATGAAGCAGACATTTGAGACTATTCTCGAGAGGTGGAAGGCTTAGAGTGCACCGAATAGTCTCGGATTTGATTCAGTAGCTTAGGTTTTCCCAGTGTTCTGTCACCGCGCGTGAGTGGTCGGTTGTGTCGTAGGCGTCCAGGACTATTCAAAGTTTTTCGGGAGTGCTAGGCGCGGCGGATTCCTTGCAAGACGTCTGTTAGTTTTTTGGTGGTTTCGCTTGGGTTGAATTGACGGAGAAACTCAATGTTTGGCTCAAATTTTCTCCCTTTTCTAATGAGTTCTTGGAGGCGATGGGCGTTCATCTTTGCTTGATCAGGATCAAAAAGAACGGCAAGGCCTGATGATGCAAGGAAGTCCTTTTGTGAGCCCTCGCACACAAAACCTAGCATAGGCACTCCCAACTCGACGCACTCGTAAGTTTTTCCTGCGATGCAGTAGTCTCGACCGTTCTCAAGCTTGATTGACGTCGACAGGGCGTAGTCGCAATCCTCATAGAAGCTGGGCAGATCTTCCTTAGCCAGAAAACCCACAAAATCAACGGTATCTTGCATTTCCATATCTTCCACCATCCGATGAATAGCTGGTGGCTGGGTTCCGGCAATGCGCAGCTTAATTTTACCTCTCCAACGAATGTCCAAATTGAACAATTCCTTGATGGCTTTGAGGAAATAAAGCGGACTTCGATACGACCAGTCTTCGAGGCGGGGCACGTACTGTAAATACTGATAAGGTTTTTTTGTATACCAGGCTGAGTGTAGGAGCTTGTGGGAGTAGGGATTAAAGTAAAAGCTTCCAGCGTAGCCGATTGTAAGGCTGTCCTTGGGTAGGACTTCTAGGGGGCGGACATCATCGGAAATATCACCGTCGAATCCGTTTGGAATGTAGTGAAGCCTCTGATCAAGCCGCGCGTGCTGTGATTTCATATCGTCTAAGACGCCAAGCGTTGGGACAAGCACCGCATCGGAGCGAGTTAACCAATGTCCCTCCCAAAATCGGGTAAGTGCGTAGTGAAGCCAGGATGCATAAGGGGTAATGCACCATAACGACCAACCATCTCGCATATCAGAAACTAAAGGAACCCCGAATCTTTTGGCGGCCCAAGCCCCTAATCGGAGCAAGCTGAACGGAGGTGCTGTTACAACAACGGCTTCCCAAGGTTCGCGGCTCCAAGCTCGCTCTAAGCTGGCTTTCAGTCCAGGCTCCCATCTTCTTCCTAAAGAATCTGAGAGTTGGAAGTAGCGACCAAAAGCAGGGCTCTCGAGAAAGGATGGTTCGCGCATTTGGGACCGATGAATTTCCAAGTTGGGCGGAAGTTTGTCGCACAATCCTTCGTCAATTCGCGCGCCCTCGTCATAGCTGGACAAAGTGAAGACGACGGGCTCGATACCGTTTTCCTCGAGATATCGACAGAACCTTAGAGGTCGGTGACTTCCGCCGCTGTTGAGGGGGGGGAAATCGTAGGCTATCAGGCAGACTCTCACGCAGTGCTCTCCTTGCCTTTGGGGCCCCGAAAGTTAGCGGGCTCCGGCAAGAAGACTTGTTGGGCGCGGAGCCATCGTTTCCTGGTATATCGCTGCCATCGACAGAAGGGCTCTTGGAAGAGGGGTCACGAGGTTAGCGATACCGCTCTGATCTGGCAGGGGCACTCGTGGCGTCCAAGAAAGAAGGGTGATACATCTTTGCTACGGTTCATCGCCCGTCGAACGTCGACAATCCAAAACACCTGCGGGAAACTTTGAAGGCTCTCGATAAAACACCATTCCCAGTCGTCTTGCCGTTACATCCACGGACTCAGAAAACCATGAAAAGCCAGTTGCTCAACTCTGAAGATCTTGAATTCTTGGCGGAACAGTAGGGGGGCTAGGTACCGGCTCTCAATGACAACGTTGGAACAGATCATGGGTGCAATTGAGTGAGGTCTTCGGATGGAGCGAGTGTGTCGGGTCAAGGAAATCACAGTCGTGAAAGTTCTCCTATGAAAGGCGAGCTTGGGAACGAGAAGCGAATTCTGTTCATCACATGGGATGGACCCCAGGTGAACTATCTTGAGGCTCTCTTCTTACCTATTTTTCGAGAGTTGCAGAAATACGGCTATTCGTTTTCCATCTTCCAACTGAGCTGGAAGAACTCTGGGCAGCAGCAAGAGGCGGCTCAGCAATTGAGTAGGTTCGGTCTGGATTATCGCTATCAGTCCATTCCGCGTTGGAATATTCCACTCGGGACTCTGTGGGCCTTGGTTGTAGGAGCCAGGCGTGCTCGAGAAATGATGAGGGCTCACCGCTTTGACGCCGTGATTGGGCGAAGCGTGTTTGCTGGAATGATAGCTTCTCGATGTAACGTGCCTTTCGTCTATGATTCCGACGGTTTGGCCTTGGACGAGAGAGTTGATACTGGGCTTTGGAGCGAGAGAGCCTGGACCTATCGGATACTGCGAGACCAGGAAGCACAGCTTGTTCATCGGGCGGACTTGGTTCTCAATAGGACAGAGTGGGGGAATGCCACGCTTCGGTTCCGCGCTGGACTTGTGATGGAGCCCGGAGATAAGTTTCGCATCGTTCAGAATGGACGAGATGAGAGTCTCTATCGTCCCAAGGGCCAGGTTGTGCGGAAGCGTTTGCGGGAGTCCTTGGGCTTAAAGGATGGTCAGACCTTGCTTGTTCATCTGGGCTCGGCGGGTCCTCAGTATTGCTTTCGAGAGCTTCTTGATTTTCTGATTTTCTCGAGTTCTCAGGGCCTCGACTGTAAGTTGTTGCTCTTGACCAAAGACAACGCATTCGTCGCAGAGGTGTTGGCCGAGTATCCTGAACTCCTTGGCCGGGTTATTGTTACGTCCTGCGAGAGCGAAAGGGTTCCGGATTACTTAACGGCATCCGATGTCGGAGTCTCATTCAGGAGGAAGTGCTTCTCCATGAATGCTGTCTCTCCGTTGAAAATCGGGGAGTACCTACTCTGTGGACTCCCGACACTCGTGTACGGCAGTCAACTGAGGGAAAAAGAGTGCGAGCGTTCGCTGGTTCTGTTTGATGTGGAAGACTTTTCCGCGGAATCTATGCGAAAAGCTGTCGATTGGGTCTCTCTGGTAACAGGGCGAGGGGAAGTGGCGGTTCAGGCGGAGGCGAGACTCTTAGGAGAGTGCCTTTTCGGGCTGGAAGCCGCCGTTCAGAGTTATCGCTCGGCTCTCGATGAGCTTGTTCTACTGTAAGCCATTTTGAGAGGCTCATGGCCTCAGCGGCAGGCGAATCCGAGCCAGCTTCACCTCACCAGTAACCCCAAGCCCCTGTTACCAAGACGTGAATCGCAAGGCAGAGGTTTGTCACGCCGTGGGCTACGATGGCGTCGGTGAGCGAGCCTCTCTTGAGAAGAATGAGTGCGTAGAGAATTCCGGCGATGGTTCCCGCAATCCAGTCTTGATGGAGTAATCCAAACAGAAGTGACGAGGCAAGAACGGAGAAAAGGGTGAGGTGACCGATAGGGACCTTCTCGAACTCTAGCGCCTGGAGTCTCCTCAGGAGGTAGCCCCGAAAGGCGAGTTCCTCAACAATGGGCACGATGATGACGGCCCCTGCAATGCGAAAGAGAATCCATCCCGTCAATTTCCCTCCCGATAGAAATTGCGTGGGGTCTGTTCCGCTGTGTTCGGTGGCAAAAATCATCCAGAGAAAGAAGACCGCCAGTCCGCAGGCGATGGCCTCTATTCCGGTTGGCCCAAAGATTTGGCGATAGTCTTTTCGGAAGTGGAAGAGGATCAAGGCTAGTAGGGTTACTCTCACAGGGTAGTAGAAGTCGAATCCTGAGATCATGGCGGCTGAGGCGATCTGGACGAGGAAGATAACCATGAGCGGCAATAAGTAGGGGAGTGATGGAGGTGGCTCTGTGGCGATCTTTGTTTTTCGGAACCAGCCTCCGCGTTCCACCAGGAGCACGAGTCCAATGCCGATAATCGTGAAAGTGAGCCAACCTGCTTGGGTGTGGAATCCATCGAGAGCGATCTTGGGAGAGTAGCAGGTTCCGATGGCGATAATTAGCGCGATTCGCAGGGTGTTGGCCGTCCAGCTGAGGCCAACGGCGAGCGGCAAGAGTATGAACGCTTGGGGAAAGCGGAGTGCGTCCTTTCTGAGCCACAGAAAGGCTGCGACATAGCAGGCGATAAGACCCATTCCTTCATATCCTGAGCACGGGGCTCCGACGTCAACTCCAAAGGTGCTGGTGCCTATCTCGAACGTTCCCGGGCCGCGTTGAACATTGCTAAAGGCTAGGTCTAGCCACTTTTCGGTCAGCCACAGCGTGGCCCGGGGCATGGCGTACCAAAAATGAGCAACGTAATTGGAGAAGTAGAAACTGAAAATTCCCGCAGCGAAAGCGCCGGCGAGCCAGGGGCCAAATTTTGCCAGGTTTTTGGGCCAGTTCTGGGGTTTGCTCAGGCAAGCGAGCCAAGTTAGAAAGTAGGCTGTGAGGATTGGCCACCAGGCTAGTTCCAAGCTCGGGTGTTGTTGAAAATAGTGGTAGAGGGGGATGATGCTAAGGTCGAGCGCGACTGTTGAGGCCACGTGGACGATCAGCGATTTGCTTGAGAAGTCTGGTACGAAGTTGGGGATCCGGTCTGATGCGAGGAGTTTGGCTATGACCAAAAATGTGATCGTAGCAAAAAGAAAGTCATGAACGGGTAGTCCTATGAGAGCCCTCAGGGCCTTGCGGACCTCATGGTGCTCCGGCATGCGCAGCAGGTATTCGCATTCAAGAAAGAACAGCGATACGAGGGCCAGGCACCCGACGGCATTCTTGAATGCCGCCTTTTGGGGCTGTTTAGTGTCTTCGTTTGCCATCGACTGTAGTGGAAAGAGCTTTCTGGAAGGTCGCCCTCTGAATAGTAGGGCGCATCCAGCCTTGCTCTGATCCGATGGTTGGAGCTAGCTTGCTTGGTTTGCTAGTCTTCATCCTTGGGTGAAAGGCTGCTGCCAACGGCCGTCAGTCTATTCCCTAGATTGGTGAGCGGGCGTTTGTATCGCTCCCAGTCTACAGTGAGCTCGGATGGGGTCGAAGGAATGACGGCGATAACCGGGAGTTCCAGCGCTTCCTCGACTTTGGAACGAAGGCGCATAGAAGTGGTAAGGTAGTCTTTCAGGAACGCGGCACCAAGCCCCATGATGATGCAGAAGGGGATGGCTAGAGCCAGTTTCTTGGCCTTGGTGCTGCTCACGGTGTTCGACGCGACCGGAGACCCCAAGCGGGGTTGCTCGAGGATGTTGACGGAGCCTTGTCGGCGGCTCGACTGCTCCACGACTCGTGCTTGGTAAAGTTGCTGTAGGAGTCCAAGGTGGTTTTCTTCCCACAAGGTTCTCTCTCGCTCGAGCTTCGCCAAGGTTCGGCGGTCTTCGTCGCTCATTCGGTTCCTGAGGAGATCGTTGAGCTGGGCGGATATGGATTGTGAATTGGCGAGCAGTTGCTGAAGTTGTGTGGATTTGTCGTTATACAGAGAGGCGACGTAGTCGTCGAGTCCCTCCTGGTAAAGTCTCTCGGCCGTGGCCAGTCTTTGGCTCGCCGCCTTCACGGTGTTGCTGTCGTCGGTGTACACCTCTCGGAGCTTTGCGAGTTCCAGTTTTTGCTCTGCGACATTCGACTCTAGGCCGTCTAGGGCTCCCTGTGCCTCTTGTCTGACGGCCCAAGGGGTGGTGGCGGAGTCGCCACTGGTGTAGGTCTTAATGGAGGCGACCATGGCTCTTAGGGAACCGATCTCTCTCTGGATTTCCTGTCGTTGGCTTTCTAGGCTGTCTTGTCTCGAAGCGATCTCTTCGTCGGTGGGGAGGCCGAGGTACTTTTCGCGCACGGTCATTAAGGCTTCTTCGGCGCTCAATCTGCGCTGCTCGGCTTCCAGAACGAGTTCCTCTATGAATCTTCTGGTGTTGGCAAACTCCTGAGCCGAAAGCTCTTGGACATACTTGACGAATTCATCCGCCACCATTCGAGTCAATTTCTGAGCTTCTTTGGGGTCCGTGTCTTCGACGGAGAGGGCAAACAGGGTCAGTCCGCGTTGATTTCGGCTCAAGGGGTTTACGGAAATCTTGGACTTGAGTTCGTGCCAGGGAATCTGCTTTTCGCTCTGCTCTGCGACGCGTCCCAAGAGTTCCTCGCTCAGCATGAGTTCGTTGAGGATGATCTCGTCGGCGAACCAAGACTGGGAAAGATCGGCTCCAGCCTGCACGGTACCACCGTATGTTTTAACGCTTCCGCTGGCTGGAGTTAGCAGAATCTTGGCCCGCGAAACGTATACGGGTGGTGCCTCGCTGGTTGCGCTCGGCGCTAGTGTTACTAGTCCCAAAGTCAGCAAGGCTACACTGATGAAGGTCCAGCGTCGCTCACTCAGGATTTTTAAACTTTTGCGAAAGTCCATTCGGCTTCTCCCCGTGGTTATCTCGGCGACCTGTCTTGATGGTCCTAGTCCGCGATAGTGTCTCCTTGGACACAGATTTCTTATTTCTTCTTTTTTGGAGAGAGTAAATTTCGAAGGCTGAATCCAGGCTTCGGCTGCTTTTCTCGCTGAGGTTCGGGTTTGGGTTCGGGGGCTTGGTGCTCTCTCCCGTATCCCTGACCGTAGCCGTAACCGTAGCCGTATCCATAGCCGGCGCCTGAGCCTGGTGTTTTTTCTCGTGGGTCGGCGTTGTTGAGAACGACGCCGTAGACTTCTATTCCGTGGTCTTCGAGGTCTTGGGTGAAGTGTACTTCGGCCTCCCCCTGCCATTTTTCGGGGCTGACGACGAGTACGGCTCCGTCGGTGGCTTCGCCCATTAGCAAGGCATCGCTACAAGCGGAAAGGGGGGACGTGTCTAGGACGAGACACGTGTTTTCGTCTGAAATTTCGTCGAGAACTCGGTTGAGTTGCCGTTTACCCAGTAGGTCTCCGGGGTTCATCTTGGACTTGCCCGCCGGCATTATGAAAAGGCGCTCGATGGGGGTTTGGTAGACGCACTTGGAGGCTTGACCTCCGTGTTCAAGGAGTTCCATGAGGCCGAGTTCGTGCTCTTTTTCAAAAACTCGACTCAAAGTCGGTCGTCTGAGATCGCCGTCGACGAGGACCACGTCCATCAAGAGTTGGGAGAAGGCCACGGCTAGGTTGGCCGAGACCATAGACTTGCCTTCTCCTCCCCAGGTGCTCACGATCAGGAACTTGCGCTTGCCCTTGGCAAGGTGGCGCGACAGGGCAGCGCGTAGCGTTCGGTAGCTTTCGGCAACATGGGAGTTGGGTTCTTTTAGCAGTATAAGGCGGTCTGGAATGCTCATAGGGCGGCAGTTGTATCCGATCTGAAATCTCCATCTCCGATGGCTTCGGACATCGAGCAACTATCTCATAGTTTCCTGCTGAAGGCAATATGGTCTCGCGCTTGCTTGGGCCTGAGTGGAGCGAGTGAAATCGCTTCGAGTTTGGTCGCGGGCAAAAAGTGGAAAGTAGAACCGGAGAACTCTCATTTGTCCGCCATTTAGCAAACTGGTCTGGCACTTTCAATAAAACTGACCTCGGTGAGAGGTCTGGAATGTAGAAACCTTTATCTCATGGAACCGACTTGGTTGCAACGCACAAAGCACGAGTGGCTTTACAAGAAAGAGATCGCGCGTCAGCAGCGCCTGGCACGAAAGTATGCTCGTCTTCAGGCTAAGGAGCAGCGCCGAACGGAGAGCAGTCTGGCCAGCGGGCCGTCGATTTCGGAGCGATATCGAGAGTGGAAACGCCGAAGGCTTCTTAAGAAGGAGCAGAGTCTTGCGGCTCAGGAAATGCTTGAGGCTCCACCAGTTGGACTTTCTCGGGTTCAGGAGTGGAAGCGGCAGCGGCAACTCAAGCGAGAGCAGAGGGCTCTCGCCTGGCAGGAGATGCTGGAAGAAAATCCGAGGCTTGCCTGGTTCAAGAAGCACGAGACAAAATTCTTCTGGCTCTTGACGGTGGTATTGGTCGGAGCTTTTTCCGGCTATGTCACTCTTGAGGCGAAGAGGGTGCGTGACCAAGCTGAGCATCAAGCGAAGTTTCCAATGGCCACCATCAACGGAGTTCCTATCTATAGGGACACGGTCATGGATCGAGCTCTTTTTGCTCACGGCGCTGCTCTGCTTCAGGAACTCTCTGAGCAAGAGATTGTGCGACAGGAGGCCGAGAAACAAAATATTGAACTCACCGGCGATGATATGGTTATGATCAATCGGGTGCTGAAGGTGAGTCCCCAGCCGCGCGTGCAGAAGCATCGTCTGGTGATGTCTTTTCGGTTGCGAAAGCTCATCTTGAAGGATGTGACCGAGGAGCGAAAGCAAGAAGTTTATCGCGATTTCAAGGATGACGTGAAGACCTACGTACTCTCGTCGATCAGTTTTTCGGGCCGGGAGAAGGCGGATGCTTTTTTGGCCGCGCTCAAAGATGGTACCAGCGTGAAGGCCGCAGCTCTCGACTATTCTCTCGATGCCGTGCCTCCGGCTCCCCTGGGGGACTTCACTTCGGCCCGGCTCGATAGGGTCTTGGGGCGAATTGCTGCCAAGAGCATAAAGGGGCTTGAGCCTGGCGAGTTTTCTGCCCCGCTAGCGCTGAAGGGGCAGCAGATTATCTATAGGCTTGACGAAGTTCAGACGGAATACGAAGACGTCAAGCAGGCGGTAGAGACTCTTATCGTGGAGGCCGAGGCTCCTCAGTACATGTATAGAATTCTGGCCGAGGCCAAGATAGAATCGCCCTTTATTGATCCGGCAACCTCAGACTTTAAAGAGGATACTCCGGGTCCCCTGGACACTCCGAGTCCGACTCCGACTCCCTCGTCGATGCCTGTAGAGTGAGCTTTTGTCGGCTCGCTGTCCTGCGTTGCCCCTCCGGCTGGGAGCCATAAGGGAGCTGGGCCGATCTTTTGGGGGAGAGGACCTTTGCCTTTGTCACAGTTCTTGGCGACATCTCGTCCGGACGGCTATGGCTCAGCGGTAACGGTAAGCCACGGTAGATTTTCGCTAACGCCAACCGCGGTCTCAGGGGTTAGAGGCGCAGGGCCTCGTTTCCGTTTTCAGTAGGAGGGGCTTCGTTGTTCGAAGTTGTCGGAGCATCGAGGTGTTCGGCTGGCTCATCGAGAGGATGTTGCGGTAGTGTCGGGCTTTGGTGGTAGGTCTATCAGTTTTCGGGTCGCTCGGTAAGCGGTGCTCTTTTGGCCTTGGTGCAGGACTGTCGCTGAAACTTGAACCCATTGGCCCTCACGCAGTTCCCAGATGTCGTCTGAGAGAACGGCGGAACTCAGGAGGCGGTTGGCCGTGTAGCGACTGTCGCGGGCGACCGCGTCGAAGCGTTCTCGGACACGGCAGCGGACCTTGGTCTCGGAGAGTTGCTCAAAGTCTTCGATGCGTCCGTACCATTGCGCTTTCAGGTACTGCTTCATCTGGGATTCGGACTTTGCCAGGAACTCCTCATAGTCGACTTTTTCCCCGGAGAGGTCTGTGATGGAGAAGTCGTCTACTCTCCCGTGGCGCATTCCGTAGAAATAGAGCATTTCGGCTGCGCGATATCGTTTGTCATAGGTTTTCTGAATCTCTCCTTGCGGCGAGGCCAGGGTGGTCGTTGTTAGGCTCAGGGCCACGAGTAGAAGAGTTGCGACTCGACGTCGCAAAAGCCGTTGCTTCCAAAAGGAAAAAGGGCCCACATCGCTGCGAGCCCTCGTTTTTGGGATGCTTGGGTTAGACTTCGACGGCACTGCTCTGAACTCGGCGTCGGCTGTCAAACAGACCCAGGAATACAATCGCCAGGATGGCTAGGGGAAGAGTCGCGGCGCTCACGTTGATTTCGGGGACCTGGACCTGTACCGTGTCAATGTAGAGGTTCGAGGTCGAATCGTCCGTTACAGTGTTGACAATAAAGAATCCCACCCTGTAGGTTCCGCTGGAGGTGACCTGCCATAGACCGCCCGGTGTGACCGGCGGAGGGCCAATGACTCCCGGATTCAATTCGAGTAGATTGTTGTTGACGACGCTATCGGCAGACGCCGTCGGCGCGACGTATTGGCCTGTCGCTTGATCAACAAGCACCGCGAACGCGAAGTCGTGAAGGTTGGTGTCCAGGTCGAACGCGAAATCGAAGAGGATTTTGTCCCCGACCGACGCGGTGAATTCCTGGTAGAAGCCGCTTCCAGTGAAGGCCGCTCCCTGCGCGCTTGCGGTGGCAAGGGTCAGCGCCGCTGCGTTGATGTTTCCTACTGAGCCCCCAGTGACGCCCACGGCCGTTTCGATGTCGGCGACAGTGGCCCCCCCTCCTAGGAATGGAGTTCGGGCTGCTCCAAGGTCTGAGGGGTTGCTCGTGTTAGCGTCACCGGGGAGGCCAATCGTTGTCCAGGAGGTGTTGCCGTTCAGAAAATCGCCTCCGGAGAGCGGCTGCGCCGATCCCACCCCACAAAGCAGCAAGACCGCCCCAATTATCGTAATCAATGTCTTTTTCATAATATCCCTTTTACACCCCAAACGCCCCGTTGGAGGGCATTTCCTCGCTGGCTGTCGATGCAAGGCACCGCGATCCAGACGTTGTTTTCTCTAGGGGGCTTCGTAGGTCCCTTTCTCACTCCTCTTTCATGAACCAAAAGTTCTCAAGAA
>CAZVVF010000002.1:0-5751 GCA_964630575.1 uncultured Burkholderiales bacterium
TGCAAGAATCAGAAGCGCCCAGGTCGCAGCACCCGCGGAGAGTTCTTGCTCACCGAGAGCGATCACCGGTGCCAGCATCGCACCCAAGGCGAGGACCATCCCGTACCAAACGACGGTGGATGAATTGACCGACTTCACTCTGCACCGCCCTTTTGAGGAGCTGGCTTCTGAGCCGCAGCGAGCAGCCACTCCGAATTCGAGGTCACCGTATTCGAGAGCGGGATGGAGGTCGTGCCATCAGCGAAGTAATAAGAGGGACTCCCGTAGGATTTTTCCTTCCAAGTCGCCTTCACAGAACTCGACACACCGTCTGAAACAAAGAACGCTTCGCTGTCGTAGCCGCCACCTGCACCAGATCCGTCGGAATCGGGAACCGTGTCACCATCCTCGTATCCTCCACCAGCACCAGGGCCATCGGAGTCGGGAGCGGACTCCGGAACAGCATCTCCGTCGCTATACCCGCCGCCAGCGCCGGGGCCATCGGAATCCGGCACGTCTGTTCGAAAAACGTCGTCGTAACCGCCACCAGCGCCAGGACCATCGGAGGTAGGGTTCACATCGACTGAATCCCTGCGCTCATAGCCTCCACCCGCACCGGGTCCGTCGCCGGGGTCTTCCACTTTATCGGGCTTCTTCTGAGCAAGGGCGGCCTGGCTTTTGGCATCCACGGTCAGTCCGTAGAGAGCGCATCCGAATTTCTGAAAGGTTCCAAAGATGTTCATAATTAAGCGATTCTCTTCCTTAACACTGTTCTGAATGCAGCGACCACGTTGGGGTCGAACTGACGTCCCTGCGCGTTCTCTAGTTCAGCCATAGCGGCAACCGGTGTCAAAAGACCGGAGCGTCTGGGACTAGAGGTCATGGAGTCAAAGGCTTCTGCTACAGCCAGAATGCGAGCCCCCTGGGGGATATCTTGGCCGGCTAGCCCGAGCGGATATCCGGTTCCGTCGAAATTTTCGTGATGATGGTGGATGTACTCGGCTTCCTGTTTGCCCAGGGACAGGTGCGCGGCAACCTTGGCACCGACTTCCGGATGACGGCGCAGACGCTGTACGTCGTCGGCGGAGAGAGCTCCGTCCTTGTTGAGGATGCTCTCGTCGATGCCGATTTTGCCGAGGTCGTGCATTCTCGCGGCTGAAATGATCTGCCTGACGGAGCGCTCGCGCAACCCCATCTCCCGAGCGATAGAACCGGCCCAGCAAGCCACTCGCTCGGCGTGCCCTTCGGTTCCTTGCTCCCTGCGCTCAACCGCCTCAACCATAGAAGCGACAACCTCGCGAGCCTCGCTGAGGGTGTCCACGTAAGTCTTTATGCCGTGAAAGGCGAGGGTGAGTGGAAGAAGCAGCAGGGCCGTAGCCACAACACCGAGTTCCAAGCAAGAGCCAAGGAGCAGCCCCAGCGGAAGAAGGGCGACCAAAGAGAGACGAACCCGCGCCCATTCTACTCGGCTTTGGATGCGACCCAAGCGGTCCTGAAGCAGAAAGAGGTGAACGGCGGCAAAAGCTTGGTCGGCCAGAACCGCGACGACCGTGGCTGCGCTGAAGGCCACCAAGGAGTGGGTTCCCAAAAAGCTCAGTAGCGAGAATGGAACCGCGTAGCACAGCGCGATTTGAGAAAAACTGTAGAGTGAAAAGTCCCAGTGAAAAGAAGCACCTCTGCGCAGCGCTCTAGAGAGAGCACCACTGGCCAGCACCAAAAGAGCCCCTGCGGTGTGACCCAGAAACAGCGAAGCGAGAACGGCTGATTCCAAACCCGACACGACTCCGTAGCCTGGGAGGGTCAAGGGATAACGCTCTGCTGCGAAAGCCAGGAGCGCAAGAAAGGCAACGGTTGTGACAGCCGATGCAGCGATCGTATGGGTAGAGAGAACTCCCACCGAGACGGCGGCGCCCAACACGATGGTGAGCGAACGAAAGCCGAGGGCGAGGCGGTTATGTGTGGAGGGTCCTGTCATTAGAGCCATTATGTCGGTTCGGGCGCCCGAACATGTTAAAGAAGTGTTACCGGGCCTCCGACCCAAGGAAACTCTAAAAGATCCAGTAAAGAGGATCTCGTTCAAGCCTCTCAGAAAATCCCCCCATCACAGGAGAAACGGCTTTGAAGCGGCGTTCTCGCTTAAGCCCCTGACCCGAAAGAGAGTTCAATGGACACCTATAAAAATATTCTGGAATTGATCGGCGACACGCCCTTGATCCAGCTTTCTCGTATTTCCAGGGGAATACGACCCAACATCTTTGTCAAAGTGGAGAGCTTCAATCCTGGAGGCAGCATCAAAGACCGGATCGGCCTGCGCATGCTCGATGCCGCAGAACGGGACGGATTGATCAAAAAAGGGGGCACCATTGTTGAGCCCACCTCAGGAAACACAGGCGTCGGCCTGGCTCAAGCGGCGGCCCTTCGAGGTTACCGCTGCGTCTTCGTCATGCCCGACAAGATGAGCCAAGAGAAAGTACGCCTCTTGAAGGCCTACGGAGCCGAAGTGGTCATCTGCCCTACGGCCGTCCCTAAGGAATCTCCCGAATCGTACTACTCAGTCGCCGACCGACTGGCACGCGAAATCCCCAACGCCTACCAACCCAACCAGTATTTCAACATGGAGAACCCGAAAACTCACTACGACTGGACGGGGCCTGAGATCTGGCGACAGATGGAAGGCAAGATGGACATCTTCGTTGCCGGCATGGGAACGGGCGGAACCATCAGCGGTTGCGCCAAGTACTTTAAAGAGCAGGACCCCAACGTCCACATCGTGGGCGTCGACTCCGAGGGCTCCCTCTACACCTCCGACAAGGTTTGGCCCTATAAGGTCGAGGGGATCGGGGAAGACTTCATCCCAGACACTATCGACCTCGACATCATCGACGAGATGGTCGCCGTCTCGGACAGGGACGCCTTCGTCACCGCTCGCCGCCTAGCCCGCGAAGAGGGAATTCTTACCGGAGGCTCCTGCGGAGCAGCCCTTTTCGGAGCCCTTCAAGTGGCACGAAGGTACGACGAATCCACCAATATCGTGGTTGTTCTACCAGATGGCGGAAGAAGCTATCTCAGCAAATTCTACTCTGATGAATACATGAAAGAGAACGGATTCTGGGATCCCAGCAGCGATGATTTCTCGGTGGAAGAACTGCTCCAGCGGTCCGGTGAAAGGCCCGCCGTGGTTACCATCGAGGCCAACGCCTCCGTCCCCGCTGCGGTAGCCCTTATGCGAGAGCACAACATCTCCCAACTTCCCGTCCTGGAAAACGGTGGTGTGGTCGGCTCGGTTCAAGAGACCGTGCTGATGAACCGAATCTTTGAAGACAGCTCGTGTTTATCGCAGCAAGTGCGAGAGGTGATGAGCGAGGCCTTACCCACGATAACCCAAGACACCAAGGTCGCCGCGGTCTATCAGATTCTCCTCGAAGGACGACCAGCCGTCTTGGTCTTGGGAGCCAACTCTCTGCCCACTGGGATCGTCACCAAGATCGACCTCATCGACCACTTCAGCCGCCTCAAAGAGCCGGCCATCAACTAAGCCAAACCGTGAAGCCTCACCTCAGGTGAGTGCTCTACAACGAAAAAAGCCCCTGACCTAAAGGTCAGGGGCTTTTTTTTGAGCCGCAGAGCGACGAGAGGCTAGGGTGTTGCCGTAGGAGAAGGGGTGATATCGGTCTCCTCGACCTTGATGACCTCAAGCTCCGGAGGGCTGTCCAGGGCCTCGATCATTTGTCGCCCTTCGCTGACCGACTGCATATCGCCAATCTTCTGGCCGATATCCACTGCGGTTGTGAGGTCTTCTCTGGCGGCGTCTTTGTCGCCCGCGTTAGCGTAGATCTCGGCGCGAGCCATGTAGAGTCTGGGGTCACCAGGCTTGAGCTCTATCACTTGTCCCATCTTTTCCAGGGCAGACTCGTGGTTGTTGGACTTGAGGTCCGATACCGCAGAGAGCCTCAAGAGCTCAACCTTCTGACTCTTGGCATCATTGAGTTCTTTCTCATCGGTAGAACTCAGCTTGGGCTCAATCTTGAGCAACTCTTCCTGAATCAAGACATTGGCTTCCTCGGCCTTTTCTTGCAGCATGAGGTTCTTGGCCAACTCGGTGGTAGCAAAAGAATAGTCGGGGTCTTGCTTAAGAGCATCCCGAAGATACTTTTCAGAGGTGACCAAAAGGGTCATCTTCTGGGTTTCGTCTCCACCGGTCATCCCTATTCGTGCAGCCTTCAGAGTCGTGTAGTAGCCCAGATTCGCTAAAGCGGTGGGGTCGTTCGGATTGTCCGCCATCTGCTTAGAGTATTGACGAATCTGCGCCTCGATAGGATCGCTCTGAGCGGCCTGTTGAGCCGGGTCTAGCGGAACCTGGTCCGGCACGATCGCGCAAGTGATCGCTGGTAAGAGAAAACAGATAATCAGAAAAAGAACACCTGCCTGGATGAATCGGTCCCGTCCCGTACGCGGCGGCGGAGTCCACTCGACCTCGAAATCCTCTTCCGTGATCTCGACTACCTTCTTTTTTTTGATCGGACGATTTGACATCGGCAGACACCTCTTGTTGAAAAAATCTCCATAGTTTGGGCCGACGAGCCTTCTTAGAGAATCGGGGAACTCCTTTGCCAAAGGAAAAGCATGGAAAGACTTGGCCTAGAGTCAACATTGTAAAAAACATGTTAACGTTAAAAATGGGGGTAGACGATTTTCGATAATGCGTGAGAATACCCTCAGAAAGCAAAAGATTGTTCATCGGAGGAAAATAAAATGGGATTTCTTAAAGGACTCGGAAAAGTTGTAGGCGGTGTTGTAGGCGGAGTCGCGGGCTTTGTGCTCGGCGGAGCCAACCCCATCACAGGCGCGCTCGGTGCCGCTGCTGGAGCCGGAGTTGGCTCTTGGCTCGGTGGTAAAGTCGGCGGATTCGCCGAAGGCGTCGTCAACAAAGCTAAAGAGGTCCTTGGAAATCCCGGCGGTCGAAGCGGAGCAGCTATCGGCGGACTCGCTGGCGCGGCTCTGGGAAGCATCATTCCTGGTGTCGGAACTCTCTTCGGCGGAATTGCCGGCGCGACCATCGGCGGCCTCCTGGGCAACAAGCCTTGCCCCAAGCACTGCCACAAGCCAGCCTGTAACGAAAACCTCAGACGATACGGAAGTCACAACGGCTGCTGCTCGCAGGGCTACGGCTACCCACCTAGCTACAATCCCGGTGGATGCTATCCCGGCGGCTATGGCGGCGGCTACGGTGGCGGGCAAATGCAGCAGATGCAGATGATGATGATGATGATGATGCAAATGATGCAGCAAATGATGATGATGCAGCAAATGCAACAGATGGGTGGCGGATGTTTCCCCGGTGGCAACATCATCAACATCAACATGGGTGGACACCACTGTCCCATGTTCCCCACTTTCTAAGCCACGGTTGTATTGAGTCTCCAAAAAAGCCACCTTTTAAAGGTGGCTTTTTGCGTTCCCCAAAGAGTCTTATTTGAGACACCTCAAAAATAGATCGGGTTTATTCTTGGTCATGGGCTAGACAGGGCTCCATGAGGTGAGAGAATGCCCCTAGAAAGAATGTTCACCGGAGGATAGGTAAAATGGGATTTCTTAAAGGACTCGGAAAAGTTGTCGGCGGTGTCGTAGGCGGAGTAGTAGGCTTCGTTGCCGGCGGTGCTAACCCCATCACCGGTGCACTCGGCGCCGCTGCTGGAGTAGGAGTAGGCTCTTGGCTAGGCGGCAAGGTTGGCGGATTCGCAGAGGGCGTCGTCAACAAAGCCAAACAGGTAC
>CAZVVF010000002.1:5761-14224 GCA_964630575.1 uncultured Burkholderiales bacterium
GCGGAGCAGCCATCGGCGGTCTGGCCGGTGCGGCTCTGGGAAGTATCATTCCTGGTGTGGGAACTCTCTTCGGTGGAATCGCCGGCGCGACCATTGGCGGTCTGATGGGCAACAAGCCCTGTCCACCGCAAGCTCACGGCCCTGCTTGCAACCAGAACATGGGGCAATACGGAAACTACAACGGCTGCGCCTCGCAGGGATACGGATACCCGCCTAGTTTCGGCCAGGGCGGATGCTACTCTCCTGGTGGCCAAGGAAACTACCCCGGCTACGGCGGTGGAAATAACTACGGCGGCGGTCAGATGCAACAACAGATGATGATGATGCAGATGATGCAAATGATGCAGCAGATGATGATGATGCAACAGATGCAGCAGATGGGTGGCGGCGGCTGCTTCCCTGGCGGTGGAAACCCCATCAATATCAACATGGGTGGACAACAGTGTCCCATGTTCCCTAGATACTAGCCCCCCGTTTTTAGGACTTCGAAAAGCCACCTTTGCAGGTGGCTTTTTTCGTTGAGCAAAGTGCGTGCCATGTCAACAAACAACGGTTTTACAGAGAACGCCGATCTGTATCGGACGAGCCTCGCCCATTCTGAGACCCCCGACCTGGAAAGCTGCCTGGAGTCTCTTCCACCCATTCCTGGGCTGAGCGTTCTAGACATCGGAACAGGGTCTGGACACAGCGCCTTCTTCTTTGCCAAGAAACAGGCTCACACATTCGCCGTAGACATCAACGACGAAATGTTGCGGGTGGCCCAAGAAGAGTCGGACAAGTTGACACTCTCGATTCGATTTCTCAAGTGTCCAGCCGAGGACCTTATGTTCGACGACCAAGCTTTTGACCTGGTCACTTGCCGTCTTGCCGCCCACCATTTTGAGAACCTCGAAGGTTTCTTACAAGAAGCCCACAGGGTTCTTCGGCCCAATGGCACCCTCTTGCTCATCGACAATGTTGTGCCCGAAGAGCCTCAGGCTGCCGATTGGCTCAATCAGTATGAAGCCGAACGGGATCCCACCCACCAACGATGCCTCACCGCCCAGGAGTGGAACTCCCTGATTCAATCCCATGGCTTTGAAGTCCAAAAGACTGAACCGTTCAAGAAGAGACTTCTTTTTCAAGCCTGGATGGAACGGATGGGACACTCGGTCCAAGCCCAAGAGACCTTTTGGCAGCGACTCAACCAGGCCCCCGAATCCGCAAAGCGCTTCTGGAGCCCCAAAGGCGATTCTCTAGAGACCCGTACAGTGAGGCTCCAACAGCAGATTGTTATTGCCGCCCGTCAACACTGAGAGCCCTTCAATTCAAGCCCTCCAGAGCCGCGTTCAGGAACCGATAGGCCTCCGGCGCGTTGTCGCCCAACACAACGGCCTCCTGAAAGTAGCGAAGGGCTGGTTCAAGTCCCCCGGCACAGAGGGCCTGATGCCCGAGAACGAGATAGGTCGCCGAGCGATCCGGGTTTAGGCTGAGGGTTTCGCGCCACTGCTCATCAGCGAGATAGGCTTGACCTGCGCGGTTGAGAATCAAGGCTCGCACGTTTCCGCACAGCAAGCTCCCCTTAGCCGCATTCAGACCTCGCTCGGCTAGATCGAGAGCCACCGGGTCGTCCTCCAGGAGGTAGTGCAAGAAAGACGTTATCTCGCAAAGGTCCTGGGGAAAGTTCCAGTCGGCACAGATGCGCCATAGCGTGTCGGCGGTCATTTGCAAGTGCTGATGGGACATAAAAGCCATGAGCAAAAACGAACTGCCATCCGTCAGACTGTCCTCTTCAAGATCGAGGGCTCCCACAGCCGCCCCGAGGGTGTCTATCTCGTGATGTAGGACCTTCTCCAAACAAGCCGCAACATTGCGAAACAGAGTCTTGTACTCTCGAATGTTGTGATTGATGTCCGTCAATAGGGCCAACCAGTCCTCTTGAAACATGGCCGTTGGATAATCTAGCAAGTCAGCCTCCCCGTTGGACATAGCCTCGGTCGCCTCGCGATATCGAACGTGATAGTTGAAGGGGGGATGAAGCTTCGGCAACCCCTGCTCGGTAAAACTGAATCCAGTCGCACTCCATCGCGTCCCTTGCTCGTTCAGCAATTTGTAGACTTCAGCCAAGATGCGCTCGGCATCCTGAACAGCACCATTCTCCACTTGTTGCCAAGCTCTCGCGTAGAGAAACCAGACCATGTGTTTGGTACCGATCAGAGGCAGCGATTGGTCCACGGCTTGGTGAAACAGACCACTGCCCAGTAAAACTCCAACAATCGACACCCTCATCTCGGAGCGGTCGAGAGAGATTCGAAAGATATTTTTGACTCGCTTGTCGATATTCTGATCCAAACCATAGCTCCTTCTCGGTAGCGTACGACCATGTCGGATTGGACTAGACTTCTCCAAACTCTCCGGAAATCATTTGACAAAAAAAGAGCTCCGGCCTCAACGAAATGTTGAGACTGGAGCCTTTTTGGGTCCGTTGCCCTGCCCTTGCGAAAGGGCATCGCCAAAGAACTATACTTTGGCAGCAGCTACGTGGTGAACGGTTTTTTCAATGAGCAACAAGAAGGCCTCTAGCGTCTTTTGCAAGTGAGGGATCGGGGTATCTTCCTCTTTGCAGTGCGACAGACCGTTGGAACTGTAAGCGAACATCATGACCGTGGGCATATGAGGCACCATCTCCGCCGCATCGTGAAGGGGACCTGAAGGCAGCTTCGGTGCTGAACCCGTGGTCTCCATGGCGGCTTGCTCCGCCAACTTGATCAACTCTTCGTCGAAAGGCCGAGGTGGAATTTGCCAGAGCTTGCTCCACTCAACCGTAACCTTGTTCTCTTTGGCGAACTTCTCAGAGGCCTCTTGAGCCTGTTTGTACATGCTTGCGAGTTTGTCGGCGTACAGAGAGCGCTGGTCGATGGAGATCGTACAAGAACCCGGTACCGCCGTAACGATACAAGGATGAACCCCTACCTCGCCGACGGTACAAACCGCATTGACCTCGGGAGTGCTGTGCCGCAAACCTATCTCTCTGATCTCGAGAGCCGTGGAAGCCGCGGCCAAGAAAGCGTCTCGTCGGTGAGGGATCGGAGTGGAACCGGAGTGGGCCGCCTGTCCGGTGAAGGTCATTCGGTGACGCTCCACGCCGAAGGTCCCTATGACCACGCCCACTGGCTTGTCCATCTCCTCCAGGACAGGACCCTGCTCGATGTGAAGCTCCAGATAGGCTTTCGAGGGTATAGCCTTGAGTTCATCGTGGGCTTTGAGCATGCTGTTGAGGTCTACACCATTCTCAGCTAGGCGCTTCTCCGCTGTCATACCCTCAGCGTCTGAGAGATTGCGAATATCCTCGATCTCCAAGGTACCGCCTGCGGCGGCCGAACCGATCAGGCTTCGGCCAAAGCGGGCTCCCTCTTCGTCGGCCCAGTCGACCAGTTTTATGGTGCAGGGAATATCACCGCTGGCCTGAGCTCGTCGAATTCCCTCCAAGGCAGAGAGCGTACCCAAGACACCATCCAGCCAGCCACCATTGGGAACGCTATCGAGGTGACCACCAACAATCACGACATCCTCGGACTTTCCTGGAAGCGTAACCCAGGCGTTACCAGCGCTGTCGCGCTCCATGGTCAAACCGATGTCTTTGACTTTGGCTTCAAACCAATCGCGGGCCTGTCGCCAAACGGGCCCCCAAGCCACACGTTGGGCGCCCTCTGGTGTAGAGGTTAGTTCTGCGAGTTCTTTAAGTTCTGCGATGACGCGGTCGGCGCTCTCGGCTAGTGTCATAGTGGTTCCCTTCTCATCAAAGCCCGATAGGCGGATGGACCATTTTAGGTCAGAAAATTTCACTCCGCCGGATTCGGCGGAGAGCCTTTTAGATTAAGCGTGTTTCAAAAAGCTCCTACCTCCATGGGAGGTGGGTCTCCCGAATCCCACAAAATGAGTCACCCTAGTGAAGTGTCCCATTTGCTCCAACCCGATCGAGACAGGCCACCGTTTCTGCGGTTGGTGTGGTTCCCCCCAACGCCAACTCAAGATGCAAACAGGTCACCTGGGCAAGCACGAAATCAAGGTGTTCCCCGACGAAGTCAAAGACCGCTATATCCGGCTGAGACCATCCGGACAGGGGGAGGTTGAGATCCGATGGGAGCTCGACCGCGATTCGGCTGGCACTCCTTGGCTCCGGATTCCCACCAGCGAGGACACCTTGACCGTTGAGAGAGACAGCCTGCAGCGCATCATCATCTACGGAGGTCGCCTCCCTGAAGGCAGCTCCCACATCGCCCATCTTCGTCTTCACCACACGACCAAAGCAGGGTCCAGACTCGGCAACGCTCGGCTCTGGGACCGATGGTGCTGGGACACCACACGGGTCACCCTAGAAGTGCTCAGGCAGAGCCCAGCCTACCTCGTCGTAGACCGAATGGAACGCGATTTGGGTCGCATCGCACAAGTGGCCTTTCTGCCGGTCCCCCAACTCTTTCGCCTGGGGAACGGTGGAAATGCAGACCTGCACTTGAGTCTCACGAGTTCCAGCCACCACTTGCGGCTCGCTCAATCGAAATTGACCCTCAAGCCTCAAGAGACGCTGTCCTTGGCAGCCGAACTCCACCTCCTGGATCTGGGCATCGGCCGAGAGCACGTCCTGAGCCTGAGCGTGCGCTCGGAGGAGGATGACCAAGAATTCCAGTTCTCGGTACGCTTCTTCCTCCAACACCCAAGGGTTGAGCTTCCCGTTATCGGCGTCGACTTCGGGACCTCCAGTTCCAAGGTGGCCCTACTGGGCGAGGGAGACATTCAACAGGTTCGCCTGGACGGCAAGGATCTTTTCCCCTCACACCTCTACCTCTACGCCGACGGGCGCATGGTCATTGGAGAAGAGGCCTCGGAGTATCGCGGAGAACCGAACTATTTGCGCAACCTCAAGTCGCTTCTGGCCGACAGCCTGGCCTGGGTGGAGGTTCTCGACCCGGCCACCGGAGAACGGATCCGGCACGATCTTCACACTCTCGTTGCCGGTTTTCTCCGCCGCCTCTTTCGCAAGGTCAGAGAGAGTGAAGACTTCGAGAAGTATGTGGGCCAAGGAGTCTCAGCAGGCGACATTCGCCTCGTCCTCACCATCCCAGCAGGGACCTCAACACAGGCCAGGGCCGAGACCGAACAAGTCATGAAGCGGATCTTGGAACGCCTCGGGTTCGCCGAAGTTCGGATCCTGGTCGAGCCCACCGCCGTGTCTTTCCTCTATGCCGCCGAAGACCCGGAGATGATCGAGGGGAAACGGATTCTGGTCTTTGACTGTGGAGCCGGCACCACAGACGTTTCTCTTCTGCGAGTCAAACTCGAGCAGGATGAGGAGGAGGGCTTCTTCTATCGCCAATTCGCCAACCTCGGCGAAGCTGGAGAGAATATCGGAGGGAACCTCTTCGATGTAGCCTTGTACGACAGATTGGTTTCCAAAATCAGTGACGCCTCTCGAACCAAGCTGCGCAAACTTCTTTGGACCCAACAGCAAGGGAGTCAGATTCAACTCGAACCGCCGGAGAACTTCCCCGGCCGTCGAAAACTCCGCTCTCAACATCTTCTCGAGGCTATCAAGCAAACCAAGGAAGAACTCTCTCTCAAGTGGTCCGAGGAACAACCTCATTTCTCCATCACCTGCGAAGAGGCATTGGATGCCGGCGAAAATCTCACTCTGAGCAGAGCCGAACTGGTCAAGACTCTTCGGCCCTTCTTTGAACGGCTCGAAGCCTTGTGTGCTCGCGTCATCCGTGAAGCCCAACTCGAAGACGACGACATCCACCGAGTCTACCTCGTGGGAGGTAGCTCCTTTTTGCCACCCATCAGGAGCCTTTTGACGAGAATGTTCGGCTCCGACCGAGTGGTCACAGACACCGGTCGCCTAACTTCCATATCCCGTGGTGCCGTGGCCTCGGCCAGCACCCGGATTCGACGAGTCCTCACCGTCGACTATATTCTCCGGGTTCCCGGCCTACCGGAGCAGGTCTTGGTCGCCTCTGGTGCCATCTACCCCACAACGAAGAAAACTCGGGTTTTTCTGGCCCCCACTCACCCGCCCTTCCTGCTGCACTTCGAGATCTATCGGGCACCCAGCGAAAAGCTAGGAAATCAAAATACCGAGGAGAGCCTTCTGGGGACCGTCCCGGTCCGTGTTGACTTTGGCCCATCCAGGGAGGTAACCCTGAGTTACCAGATCGATGAATACGGTGACCTCAGCGTCTCGGCTCAGTATCGTGATGCTGCCGATACGCAGAACTTTCCCATGAGGTATCTCAGGCCTCGGGACGTGACAGGTCACTGACCGACCGTGACCTATCGCTGGTTTAGGTGGTGGACCCTCCTCACCCTACCTTTGGTCGCCAGTCCCTTCATCGTGGGCGGAATGATGTTTGTGGAGGCCTACACCGAGGAGCCGAGCCGCGTCCTCGGGACCTTACCCGTACTAGCCTTTAGCCTCCTCTTGTCCTACTTCTCCTTGGCCTATCTCTGCAACACAACCGAAGTGGCCATAGAAGAGGACCTGCTCACTGTTCGGCACGGACCGGTCCCCTGGAAAGGACGGGCCTACCGACTCCGAGATTGCGAAGAATTCCGTGCCGAAAAAATCTACGAGGGTCGGTTCTCAACCGACGGGATCAGAATACGCTTTGTGGACAACTCTTTTGAAAATCTCTGTTACACCAAGTCACTGGAAGAGGCGAAAGCTTGGGCCCGAAGCCTCAATGAACATATCTTTCTACTCAAATCAGACAGAGCAAACAAAGCCCAAAACCAGGGGTGACCTGCCGCTCGTTGTCCAGTCCCAGGACCAGCCCTTCAGAATGAGAGCAGCTCGGCCAAACGAGAGATTCCAGTCTCAATAGCCTCTTCGTCGTAGTGCGCAAAACTCAATCTCATAAAGTTCTTCAATCCGCCTGTTGAGGAGAATCGCTCCCCCTCCCTGAACCCTGTTTGAAGCTGGCTCGCTCGTTGGCGCAAGGTCGTGGTGTCGCAATCCTCTGGCAATCGAAGCCAAAAGAAGTATCCCCCCGCTGGCTTGTGATACTCAACCTTCTCGCCCAAAGCCCTCTGCAAACAGCTATCCATGACCTCTACCCTACGGGCATAAATTCGGCGAATCTTCTCTGTATAAAGAGCGTGGGAGCCATTGGCTAAGGCCGCTCCAACCAAGCACGAGACATAGTGATTCAAGCCTCCCCCACTTTTGAAGAGACCGCGATCGAGCAACCTGGCCTGAAGAGTCTTCGATGTTTGGATCCAGCCCAAGCGCAAACCCGGAGCCAAGATTTTGGAAAACGATCCCACCGATAGGACAACGCCGCTCTCCAGCTTTGAGGCAAACGGAGCCGGAGGCACTGCTGTGTAGCTCAGAAGGTGGTAGACCTCATCGGCCACCACCAAGAAGCCGTATTTTTGAGCCAGATCGACGATGTCGTTGCGGCATTCATTCGTCAAGGTTTGTCCGGTGGGGTTCTGAAAGGTGGGTATGGTGTAAAAAAACGAAGGGTTGTGCTCCTTCACGGCCCTCTCCAAGGCCTCTCGGTCAACCCCGTCCTCGTTGAGAGGAATGCCCACGATAGTCAGCCCACAATCCTCGAAGATCTGGTGAGCCAAGAAATAGGTCGGCTCCTCCACTAGCACGGTGTCCCCAGGAGCGGCAAAGACACTAGCGATCAGCTGCAAGGCCTGCGAAGCGCCACCGGTCGTCAGGAAACTCGCCGGGTCAACAACTCCACCGTAAGCGGGCTGCAAGAACTCGGCCAAAGCCAATCGCATGCGACCGTCCCCTTTGGGGTGACCGTAATTGAGCGAGCGTAGGTCGTCCTGTCCCAGAACCTCCAGACTGGCTTGGCGCATGAGCTCTCTGGGGAGCAGTTCCAATTGAGGCTGGCCAATGCCAAAGTCGATGGTGTTGGGGTCGGCGGTTATCTGACTGGATTCAAGCAACATCCTCCCATCCTACTCGCTCGGCCGCCGGTTCCACAACCATATCTCCAGAGACCTCGCCCCGAGAGGCGAGAAGACAAGACTTTGGGACTTCTTTCAGGGCACACTGCTATGGTGAAGTCATCGAAGGACCACGCCATGACACCCACACCTCTTAACAGAAATCTGAGAACGCCCAAGGCCTGGTCTAGCCCCCCAGCCCGGACTCAGCCAAAGAGCCAGCAGGTTTGCCAGCAGCCCAAAGAATCCACTGTTTTCAGCGCTGCCCAGTCCAAGCCAGACAGAGCCCTCATGAGTCGCTCCAAGCTCGGCTTGCTGGCCATGGGCTGTCTGGCTGTGGGTTTGGGCGCGACGGCATCGGCGCCGACATCGGCCGCCCAAGCCCAAGAGGTACAGGCGGAATCCTACTGTGCAGACTCAGTCTGTGAAGAGGAAGAAGTCATCCTGCACGAAGACCAGGACTGGGGGGTTCTCAGTTTTCAACTCGTTCGCCAACAGGACGGTGATGTCGTGGTTCAGTTC
>CAZVVF010000002.1:14234-21202 GCA_964630575.1 uncultured Burkholderiales bacterium
CAACCCCGCCGAGAACTCCATCTACGAACTTCCTGGAGCCGCCCATCGAGCGACCTATCAACTCGGTGAGAGCCTCTGCGAGCAGGCCGCCGACCTCGGCGGTGAGTGCGTGACCAAGAGCCTAGCCTTCATTCCCAACGGGGAGCACGGAGTGCTACAGGTCGAACAGACCGGTGGCGAAACCATCGTCGCCGGGCCTATGGAACTCTCCTTCGAAGAGCACGGCGTCAAAGTTGGTAAACCTGGGCGCGATGCGTTCTTCCCTTACCAAGCGGGAACCAACCACTTCAGCAACTGGTAGTCTTTGCTCAGCTGGCCACAGGCTAGCAGGTCCCATCTCGGCTTAGAAAAAAGCTCTCCCCATGCTTACCAGTGCTTCGTGCCCTCAATGCCAACATCCAGTACGAAACGCTGACCATCATTTTTGTACCCAATGCGGACTCGCCCTCAAGCAGCCCTGTCCACAATGCTCCAGCGAACTCGCTACTCCAGCCGAGGCCTTTGTAAGCTGCGCCTCGTGCAAACACGATTTTTGGTCCTGCCGCTCTTGCGGACGGCTCTATCACCTGGACCGAACCTCTTGCGAGAACAGCTACTGCCCAGAGAAAGGCAAATTTTGGACCACTCGATTCGGCGAGGATGAGTTCCTTCAGACTCCAGGTGAGCGCTGCCTCACTAGAACCGAGCCCATAGTCGATTGCCCTCGACCTGCCTGGGTGGGCGGAGCCACCGCCGGGTCTGATACTCGGTGGCCGAGCCTGCATACCTTGGGACTGATTCTGTCGGTGCAAGACTCCGGTGTGGTGGAACTTTGGAGCGAGCGCGGCGCGCCCCATTCCGTCGAAGGCAACGCCTTTGGAGAGACCAGCGTTTGCCTCACTCGACTCGACCTCGGGGAAGAGTCGCCGTGCGCTCCGTTCTATTGGAACGGGAAGATCTTCATTCCCGGGTCCACCTCCATATCCGCCCTGGACATGACTTCGAGCCCTTCCTTGGGGCAACGACTAGCCCTCGACGAACTGGGGCAGCCTCGCCACTTCTGCTCCCTGGGTAAAACTCTGCTGTGCTGGGGGTCCCAAGGTCTCGGCGAGTTGAGCGGGGACGGTTCGCTCCAGAAGCTCGGGAGTGATGGCCCATCCAACAGCGGCTCTTTTATGGTGAGCAATGGCCGAGACATGGCCCTTCTCTACGCAGCGGGTAGCGACCCCGTTATCTGGTCATCCTCCGAGAAGCGTTTTCTGGAGATCGACTGCGAAGACATGCCGGATTGGGTTGATTTCGTTCACTTTGCCGATCGCTTTTTGATCGTTGCCGGCAACAAACTCTTCTATTGCCAGGACCAACACTTCTTGGTTCGAGAGCTCCCCGCATCGGTACTCGCTCAGCCCCTCTACTGCGCCAGCGAAAACAGGTTGACGCTCCTGCTCAATGATGGCTCGGCAAGAAGCTGCTCCACGACGGGGGACAAATTCTCCTTTGTCTGCGACCTCGCCGGTACGCCCTCGACCGACCCCATCCGGCTAGGAGAGAGCATATTTTACGGCACGGAGGGGCGCTACTTGTGTTACGACGAAGAGGCGATTCGACCGCGGCTCAGCGCTCCGCTCAGGGGAGCTTTGAGCTATGCCAACGGGCGAGTCTTCGGAAACCTCCGCGATGGCAGCATCTTCTGCTTTGAACTATGAAACGATACAGCCACCTCATAAATATTCTGCTGCTCCTCTTACTCTCAGGCTTCTGTGCCGCTGAGGAGAACGAAGCCTACACCAAGGTCCTGGACCGACTCACAGCGGTTCAACACTTTTCTGATAGACCGATTCTATTCATCATCGGCTTTGACACGAGCAAGAGCATGTCGGTGGAGTTCGACCGTTCCAAAAAGCTCACGCAGACCATCCTCAGCCGCTACGCCGCCCCCGGGGACTCTGTCTATATTTTTGGATTCGCCGACAAGCCCGCGGTCCTGCCCGCCACCTCGAGTCCCAAGCTTCTCTCTAAGACCGATCCAGACACCGCTATCGCGTCCATCAACGAGAGCCTTCTCAGCCTACCTCGAAGCAGCGCCAAGGGGACGGTTTTCGGACGGGCAAAACTCTTTGCCCTCGAAAGGATGCAAGAGTACGGCCAAGCTGAGAACACCATCGTTCTTCTCTTTTCTGACAACAACTCCGAGATAGAGATGGGAACGAACGAACGGGAGCGCCTCAAGGAATTGGAGGGCAAAATCGCCAGCAGTTCCGAAACCATACCGCTCTCCTCCGAAGGCGTTGCCCCTCTGTGGCTCACCCTCTACACAAACGATTTTCCCAACTCCGCTGCTTTGTCCGGCCCCGACGGTGAGGCAGACCTCGACAATCCTCGCCTAGCCTGGGCCGCGCGTAGGGTCGGCAGTCAAACCCTCGACTTCATCGCCCCGGCGAGCGATCGGCTCAACAGTGGCAAGTTCGATGTCGTCGTTCAGTTTTTGGGGTCATCCGAGCCCGAGTCTGCCGTCCTCAGCCTAGACGGTTCCAACCAGAAAGAAACGAGTTTTCGCAACGGTCGAGCCTCCTGGAGCCTGGGAGGGATTGAGCCCGGCGCCCACCTCCTCTTCGTGCAAGCCGTGCTGGCCGACGGCAAGGTCAGAACAGCCGAAAAGCAGATCACGGTGAACGCACCGGCCGCTGCTGTCACACCCACCCCTCCACCCAAGCCCAGCCAAACTCCCAAGGCCGACCCCAAGCCCAAAGCCAAAGGCTCGTTTCCCTTTATTCCGCTACTCGTTATTTTGGTGATCGCAGTGGCCCTCTACTTCTTGAGCCTCAAACCGGTCAAGATCCGCGTGATCGGCCCCGAGAGCGAGGAGAGCTTTCTTTTGGCCAAGGGTAAGTCTGTTCGCGTCGGTGGTAAAGCCAGGGTGGAGTCCGACCTCCTCTTTCCGAGTGAAGACCTACCCGAAACCATTGTCTCGGTCCGCTGTTTGTCATTTGGGAAAGCCAAAGTTTTCGCCAACAGCAGCCTGCGGCAAGGCTCGGTCGAGGTCGAGACCGACGAGGGATTCAGCGTCGGCGACAACGGAGAGCCTCTGACAACTTCGGCCACCGCGACTTTCCTAGACGAACGCGGCCGCGCACGGGTCTTTACCCTCGTGAAAGAGGACGCTTCCAGTGCTCGTGCAGAAGAGACCGAACACTTTGGTTCCGGAGAGGAGGCAGCAGACAGTGGAGACTGGCGAGCCTAGCGCAGCATCATCAACTTTTCCCGTACTCAAGGAAATGTCTGGATGGACTTTCGATTGGGAAGCGATCAGCACGATCCTGGAACACTACCAGAGTTCCCTCTATTGGTTGGCGATCATCATGGTTGTGATCTTTGTCCTAGGAACCCAACTGGTGTTCTTTCCCCTCTTCTATCGTGGGCTCAAACAGCAAGCCCCTGGGTCCATGCGATTGGCCTACCTCATGAGCCTCCTGTTAGCGGTGATCGTTTTTCACTGGTGGCTGTGGCACTTTCTCTTCGTTGCACTCTTGCACAACTACTGGGTTTGGCTCGCTTGGGGAGTGCTCGTCCTGGTCTGGGGTGGACTGGTATTTTGGACGCCAAAAAGGAGACTTGAATCGTGACAGCTTTCTTCCCGACTTTAGTCATCGGTATCGGCGGAACAGGTAAGTCTATCCTTCTCGATATCCGCCAACGTCTGTCTGCCCGCTTCGGCAATCACCGGGAACTCAAGACCATAGGATTTCTAGCCTTCGATACCGACGACGCCATCGACGAAGAGTCTGCATCCAAGGACCCCCTCGCAGAAGCGCTGGCCTTTAGCGCAGCCGAACACGTTCACCTCACCGTGACCGATACCAAAATGGCTGACATTCGAGAGAATCTCCACTCCCATCACCCGGCGCTCGCCACCTGGCTGGGAAAGGAGTCATTGGTCCACCCCAGCGTGGTCTCCGGTGCAGGCCAGATCCGACAAGTCGGCCGACTCGCGCTGTTGGCCAATATCGACAAAGTGGTCCCCGCCATCAACGACGCCGTGACCAGTATTACCTCGGCTGACTCTCGGCGGTCGACCTTGGAGTATCTCAAATCCATCGGGGCCTCCGATATTGAGATCCGAGAAAAACCGCTCCGCATCTTTACCGTTTGCTCGCTCATTGGAGGGACCGGATCCGGCATGTTCCTAGACATGGGCTACCTCCTCCGGGAGGACACGGTCAAGGCTATGATGGCCGGACAACGCCCTATCTCCACTGGCATCTTCGCCGTGCCACTGGCCGGACGAACCCGATCCGGGGTCGACACCAGAGCCAGTGCCTATGCGGCCTTGCGAGAGCTGAATCACTACAGTGACAACAAGAGCCGCTATCGCGTGGAATACCCGGACGGACGGTCCTTCGAGTCCCACGAGCCCCCCTACGACTTTACCTTTCTGGTATCCACTCAAAGTGGACGGAGCACACTCGACGGACCGCGCTCGCTCGTCTCCATGGTTGGACGACGCATCATGCTTGAGGCGACATCCGAATTTTCGCAAAAGATCCAGAGCAATCGAGACAACATTCGCAAGCACCTAGCAGCCAGCGACGAACGAGGCTGCAACCAGAATTTCTTCACCTTCGGGCTCTCCTCTATCGAGATTCCACTGCGCAATTTCTCCACCTCGTGCGGCGCCCGCTTCTTGGCAGACACCATGCAAGAGCTAAGGTTTGGCAAGTACAAAGAGGCCCCCCAAGACTTCACCCTCGACCCGGACTACCTCAAGGATTTTCTCAAAGAAGAAAAGCTCGATGAAGCCGGCCTCAAAAAGCGCTTGCTGGCCTCTGCCGAAGGTCGCCTTTCTCTGTCTGAGGGGTTCACCTCGCAACTCGATGAACTCAAGGAACTCAGCGGTCGACCGGTTATCGATCGGATTCGCAAGCTGGAGAAAGAGGTCGAAGCGGCGCTCAAAGTCGCTCAGGGTGAAGGGGGAAAAAGCGGAGCCGCTACGGCTCAGATCAGATTCAACTCCCGCACCCTTCAATCGCGCGCGCTCCCCTTGCTCGTGGAGTTGGTAGAGAAGCTCCTGTCCGACCCCAGCAAACGCCTCTTGGCCACCAAAGCGGTCGTCGAGAATCTTCGTGGCCGCCTACAAAAAATGCGAGACAAGACATCGGCTCGCCACGAAGAGTTGTCCGGCCGAATCAGAAAGGGTTCAGCGGCCCTCAAGCGTCATCGCCGCGAGCTTGAACGCATCGCCAACGACCCCCTCTTGCGGTTCTCCTTTTGGGGAAAAACGGCATTCAAAGAAGCCTTCAACGGACGCTACGCGCGAGACGCGAGAATCCTCTGGGACATGATGTTCGAGGAGCAAGTGACCGCTTCAGACTGCTTGATAGCTGTTCTCGACAGCCTCTTGAACAAACTCAAAGAGTTGGAGGAGAACACCAACAACTTCGACCTCTTCCTCAGCAATTTGACCGATGAATTCAGCGCCGACGCCGAGACAGCGTCCAAACAGGTCATTCCCATAAACGGCAAATGGATCAACAGTCTGACCGGGACCGAGTCCTCCAATCAAGATCCAACAGAGGCTGCCTACCGAAAGATTGTTGGCGATGACCTGAGCCAACTCTGCAGCCGCTTTATCGACCGCGAACTCAAGGACTATCTCAAGGCCAGTGCCGACGAGACCGAGGACAAGAGCACTGGCTTGATGAGCCTTGAACGCCGAGGTGTCGGGTTCCAAGCCATGAGGAAGGAACTCTGGAACCTAGCGACCCGTCTTATGACCCAACACGGCAAACTCGAAGACACCGACGTGGTCAAAGCCTTCATGCAAGAACAGCAGGCGAGCGAAACGTTTCAGCAGGTGGCCCGTCTGTCGACCCCATTTCTCGAACTCGACCGAAGCGACAGCAAATTCGAAGACCATCCAGGCAAAGAACAAACCATGGTCGGATTCTCTGGTGCCCTAACGGAGGGCAGCGCCTCGCAAGCGCGATTTCGGGAACTCTGCGACAAGTATATCGAGGGCATCGAAGGGCACCACGACGAGCGCCTGGTTCCGCTCGACAACAGCTATCAAGTCATTTTCTATCGCGAGTACGGTGCCTTTCCAATCCGTCTTTGGACCCACCTAAAAGCTCTCCAGCAAGCCTATGAACGGCAGATCGAAAAATCTCGTATGCCCATTCACCTAGGCGGAAAGTCAGAAGACTACTTGCCCATCATCAAGGCCGCGAAAGAGGACATCGACCGACTCTCGACACTCTATCTGATCGGAATTATTCCCGGTGTGGGCGTGTTCGAGCCCGAGCCTGACTCGTCAGGCTTCCGGCTCGACTTCACTCAAGGCGGCCTGCGTCAAGTCATCCGTTTCTCGGGTTCGCTGGACACTATAGCCGAGAGACTCTACGCAAACCAGGCCGATGGAGTCTGCGAATATATCGAGAGACAGATCTCAAAAAGGCGCAACGAACTCGGAGACAACGATTTCGCCCGAACCCTCATGGAGTTTCGCAACAACCTCTACGATCTCGAACTCGACGAGGAGCAACGAGAATATAGGATAGGATTGATCGACTCCTATTTCACTCGCGACCGAGGCTTAACCGAATCTCGAAGCAAGCTCGATCCTGCCGCCGCCGGCCCCGACACCCCCGCCACGGTATCGACTCCAGAAGAAGCGGTACCGGCTAACAGCAACCCTCCTTCAGCCCGAGAGTCCAAACCTTCCATTCCTGATCAGATCAAGAAGCTTGGCCAACTCAGGGATGAAGGAATTCTCACCGAAGACGAATTCGCCAACAAGAAACGCGAACTTTTAGATAGGATGTAAGCCGTGCTCGCACCGACCCCAACCCAGACCCTTCACCAGACTACCGAAGCCCTAGTCCGCATACCTTCCGTCTCGAAAGATCGCGCGACCTGCCACCGCGTCCTCGAAGTCATACGAGAAACGATCCCTAACTGGGACTCCTTTCACAGCGAGGTCTTCGAGCACGAAG
>CAZVVF010000003.1:0-4519 GCA_964630575.1 uncultured Burkholderiales bacterium
TAGGTGGCAACGGATACACCGAAGACTTCCCCCTGGCTCGGTTGTTTCGCGAATCTCCCCTCTGCTCGGTTTGGGAGGGCTCAGGCAACGTGATCTCACTGGACATTCTGCGCTCCTTTCAAAAAGAGCCGGAATCACTCAAGCTCTTTCTCCGAGAACTCTCCGAGTCCGACCACGTTACTCGCCAGTCTCTGGAAGCCAAGGTGCTAGGTGAAGCGGCCCCCTTCCAAGCCCGTCGCCTGGCTCAGACCCTAGCTCTGCGGTGGCAAGTTCAGCTCATGGAGGACTCCGATACCCCCAACGCAGCGGAGGCCTTCTACCGTTCGAGGGTCGAGCAGGGTGCCTCCATCTTTGGATTGCAGAGCAATCTCAAGCAGAGCCAAAAAATTCTCCAACGATTCCTAGCCCCATTTGAAACAATCCGCCCTGGATAGGCAGGTCCCGACGGCCCGACAACGGTAACTCATGCATTCGATGATCATCATCCTCAGAGTGCTCCTCATTTTCTTACTCGTGGCAATCCTTGCTGGCGGCATCGCCATGCTCGGAAACCAATTGGGTCGGAAGATCGGGCGCAAAAAGATGACCGTGTTCGGAATGCGCCCGCGGCACACCTCGATCTTTATCACCACCATAACAGGCTCGCTCATCGCCATCCTCACTCTAGGCTTGGCCATGATCGGCTCCCAAGACGTGAGAGACTTGATCACAGGCAGCCAAGAGAGGGTCCTCAAACTGCGTCAGAGGGAGACGCAGTTGCTGGCCAGGGTCCAAGAGCTTGCCGAGGAAGTCCGTCGCGGGACCATCATCTGGAACTACGAGGAACGAATAGCCCTCAACACAATCCCCGCCGGGGCCGACGAGAGAGCCGTCAAGAGCATCATCGGAGTCATGCTCAGACAAGCCAACGACCTATCCATCACCAAAAACAATCGGATCGCCGTGCGCCAGGGCGAAAAGCCATTTGGATTAGATACCGTTCTTGTGAAATATTCCCAGGAGGATTGGCGACAGTGGGTAGCAGAGTACACGAATCTAGACAGACCCGTGGGACTCTGGATCGTGGTCACGGAAAACTGTCTGTGGCAAGATCAGGTACCCGTTACGGTAAAAAGTTTTCCCGTCGCGGTCATATTTCAGAAAGGGGAGACCGTCTATTCTACAGAGATTCTGCCATCCGAAGTGCTTCTCGATTGGCACGTCTTCTTGGAGGAGCTCAAGGCGGTGGCCTTGCGCAAGGGCATGATCGAGATCAACGACAGTCTCGGGGGCGAGATCACGGGCGAAACGCTGCGAGAGATCTCCCGAACGGTCGACCAATACGACGGCAGGATCAAGCTACAAGCGGTCGCCAATCGCGATCTCTACCAAAGCAGCAACCTAGACGTGTCTATCGATGTTAAACCTGTAGAGAAATGAGTGAGTGAATCTCTCCTGTGAATGGCATGACCTACCGAATGTCGAAGACAGAAGCGAGGATATCGACAGATTTACAAATCTTGTGAACAAACAAAGACGATGGAACCTGGAGCCCAAAAAAAAGACTGCGTGATCGCTGTGGACCCGGGCAAAAAGAAGTGTGGACTGGCCGTGGTGAGCGCCCTGCACGGAATTTTGCACCGCGAGGTGGTGCCATGCGAGGATTTCGGCCCCGTTTTCTCTCGGCTCTACGAAAAACACCAGCCGCACCAAGTTCTTTTGGGTGGCAGCACTGGTTCCAAAGAGGTCGCTCGCACGATTCGAGAGCAAGCGAAGGTCTCGGCAAAACTGGTCGACGAGAGGCACTCCACCGAGCTTGCCAAGCTTCGTTACTTTGAAGAATTTCCACCCCAGGGAATATGGCGTCTCATACCGCTGGGTCTGCAAACACCACCCACCTGTTACGACGACTTTGCCGCAGTAGTCTTGGCCGAACGATATCTGGAGGAACAAACCAATGGCAGATAAACCAAATCTCAGGAAGAGCGACCTCAATTGGCAAAAGGGACTTTCTCTCTTGATGCTTCTCGTTCTACTGCTCGCCAGTGGAGCCGAGGCCAGAGACCGAAAGAAAAAGAAGAAGATGGACCCGGACAAGGGGACCATTCTCCTGGCGGGTCTCGTCTACGCCCCCGTAAACGAAAGTGACGGAGGCAGCACCATCGCCGATGGTATCGGCGGAGTGGTAGGAGCCAAGGTTGAACTGGTGGGCACCGGCCTGGTCACAGAGACCAACCGCAACGGAATGTTCTATTTCACCAAAGGTCCCGAGGGCCCCGTGACTGTGGTCATCTCCAAGGAAGGCTTCAGAACCGAAACGATCTCATCCACCATCGAAAAGGGCGGTGGGATGCCCGAGAGCCTAAGAGTTGAACTCCTGCCCGAAGGGACCGAGTACGTGGGTCGCACCCCCACTGGAATGGGCACCCTGTACGTCGCTTTCTCCCCGCGAGTGGTTGAACAATCCAATCCTCAGACACACTGGGACAAGAACCTGAACACGGTTCGAGCCGCGATCGCAGCCGGAGCAGACCCGCTCACCCTCGAAGGGAACCGAGGCAAGCCGATCACAGATCCCAAAGGCAAGAATTACAATCCTACCAGTGGTGCCGAGAGCACGATCATGATCTACCCGCCCAAATCACCCTCACGGACCGGGTTTCACAACACCTCAGCCGCGCCCTATTGGCTCTGCTTCGACCGAACCGGTGACACGCTCTATGTGGCCAACTCTGCCCGCCAGGTCCAAGTCTTGGATGCTGCCAACGGAAATCGAATCATCCACAACCTCCCCGTTCAGCAAGGAGGCTTCGTCACGGACCTCAGCCTTTCTGCTGACGGGAAATACGTGATGGCCGCCGTGATGGCCGCCTCCCCCGGCGTCATGATGATCGACACCGCCACCAAACAACCGTCCGCCTACCTGTCTGTCGATGGGGTCGGCACGATGACGCCGACCGCTGTGGCCACCAGCCCAGACGGCGCTCGGACTTTCGTCGTGCTGGACGGCCAAATGGGGCTCGGCGGTAAGGGGATGCTGGCCGTCATCGACTCCTACACGGGCCAGACCGTTGGCACAGTCCCGGTAGGGTCCAAACCCACGGGACTCACCTTTTCAAAAGATGGTCGCCTCGCCTACGTGGTCAACTCGGCCGCTGGCAATGTCACCGTCATCGACGTGGCCACCCTACAGCCCCTCGGACTCATCGCTGTCGGGGTCTCCCCCCAGAAGATCACCCTGACACCGGACGGCAAGAAACTGCTGGTCACAAACAAAGGCTCGGCCACTGTGTCGGTGATCGACGCGACGGCGAACCGAGTCATCAACACCATCCAAGTGGGCAACGGCGCCACGGACGTCAAGCTTTCCCCCGATGGAACCAGAGCCTATGTGTCCAATAGGGAGGACGGCACGATTTCGGTGGTGGACATGAGCACCCTGAACGCCATCTATGTCACCGACGCCATGCCGCGCTCAAGCCCGATCGGGATCGCCGTCCGGCCCTAAAGGTTCCCCCACAAGGTCACCTGCCCCAGCAGAAGCTAGAACCCAGTCCCGATTTTGCGACCCAGAAGCCTTCGCGCCCAAGGGGAGAGAAAGAGGGGCAACACTGGAGTTCTCGCCTGCTGGGGTGCCCCCCCAGCAACCTCGCCGCCCCCCCCGACAAAGCGAACTGGCCTCGGCCAGCTCAGTGCGCTCGACTCAGGTCCCCAGGCCGAAAACTCTCCACGACCCTCTGCCCCAAGCGCTCCTTCTCTTCCCGGTAGCGATAGGCGTAAGAAAACTCTAAAGTGTTGATCGCACCACTGCCGACAAAGACTTTCTGATGAATCCGTCGCCCGTGCTTGGTGTAGAGGCTCTCCTGCCACGCTCGTCCCTCGTCGCTGCCAGTGCGCTCCTCCACGATACCGTCGGCCGCCGCCAACCGAACCCGCTTAAAGTACTCGCTCGGTTCTATCCGATAGGGATTGTTGGAGCCCGAGACTTGCACCCGCACGGTCCCCGTTTGCCAACTCACGCTGGAACCGTCAGCGGCTCGATTGCTCACCTGCAAGCCCGGAGGCAGCTCCATGCTGTACCCGAATCGATCGTTCGAATACACCTGCCAACGACTCTGTGCTGGCGTCCCCAACACCGTGACCAGGACACAGATGATCACTCTTGCGATCCATCGCCTCGAAGGCGGAGCAACCCAATTCATGATAGTTCAGCCTAACATGTCAACTTCTCTTGCTCAAATACTCTGATTGCTCTCAGCCCCAAAGTAATATAAAACAGTAGTTCAAACGTGTGGTCCAAAGGTCAAACCTAACTTTTTGGAGTATCGCAGCCAGATTCTAGCGTTCTGCTAATTAAACCCGACTTTTGGGTATGATATAGTTCCCGAACAAAATACGGCTCGTGTGCCCGCACGAAGATCGGAAATCGCCATATGCTGCAAGCCTTACTGAAAAAAGTTTTTGACTCCAATGAACGGGAGGTCAAAAAGCTCCGCAAGATAGTGGAGTCCATCAACGCGCTTGAACCCAAGATTCAGGC
>CAZVVF010000003.1:4529-21154 GCA_964630575.1 uncultured Burkholderiales bacterium
CGTTGTCCGACGAAGAGCTCAAAGCTCAGACACCCAAGTTGCGCGAGAAGCTCGCTCAAGGCGCCACCCTCGATGACATTCTCGATGAAGCCTTCGCCACCGTGCGTGAGGTCGCCGTGCGAGTCATGGGCATGCGTCACTACGACGTCCAGTGCATCGGGAGCCTGGTGCTCCACCAAGGCCGTATCGCCGAGATGAAGACCGGTGAGGGTAAGACCTTGATGGCAACTCTGGCCCTCTACCTCAACGGACTCGAAGGCAAGGGCGTTCACGTCGTCACCGTCAACGACTACCTGGCCAAACGTGACGCGCTCTGGATGGCCCCTATCTATCACTTCTTGGGACTGAGTGTGGGCATTATCAACCACGATTCAGCCTTTCTCTACGACCCTGAGGAACCCAATGAAAAGGCTCGTCCCGTCCATCGCCGCGAGGCTTATGCCGCAGACGTAACCTACGGAACGAACAACGAGTTCGGCTTCGACTATCTCCGCGACAACATGGTTTGGGAGCTGGAGCAAAAAGTCCAGCGACCGCACAACTTCGCTATCGTCGACGAAGTCGACTCCATCCTCATCGACGAAGCGCGAACCCCGCTCATCATCTCTGGCCGTGGCGAAGACGACTCCACCGACTACAAATTGTACACGCGCCTGGTCAACTCGCTCGTTATCGACGAACACTACACCGTTGAGGAGAAGGCCAAGTCCGCCGCCCTCAACGACGCAGGCTCGGAAGCTGCCGAAGAGTTTTTGGGTCTCGAAAACCTCTGGGACTACGAAAATGCTGAAGCGGCTCACCGCATAGGCAATGCTCTTCGGGCTAAAGAGTGCTACCGAGCGGACAAGGAGTACGTCGTCAAAGACGGCGAGATCGTCATCGTCGATGAGTTCACCGGACGCCTGATGTTCGGCCGCCGCTACTCCGACGGCCTCCACCAGGCCATCGAAGCCAAAGAGGGCGTGGAGGTCCGTTCAGAGGACCAAACCCTCGCCTCTATCACCTTCCAGAACTACTTTAAAATGTACAAAAAGCTCTCAGGGATGACCGGAACAGCGGTGACTGAAGAGCGCGAATTCCGCGAGATCTACAACGTGGACGTGGTGGTCATTCCAACCAACCGGCCGATCGCGCGAAAAGATTTGCCCGACCTCGTCTACAAGGACAAAAAGGCCAAGTTTCAGGCCGTGGTCGAGGACATCATTGAAAACAATGCCAAGAATCGTCCCTGCCTGGTAGGTACTCGCTCCATCGAAGAGTCTGAAAGCCTATCTCGCTTCCTGAAGGAACGCGGAATCAAACACAACGTTCTCAACGCCAAATACCACGAGCAGGAAGCCGAGATCATCGCCCAAGCCGGACGTCCTGGCGCTGTAACCATCGCCACAAACATGGCGGGTCGTGGTGTCGACATCGTGCTCGGCGGAGTTCCAGCAGACGAAGAGAAGTCCAAGTTGGTCAAAGAGGCCGGCGGCCTGAGCATCATCGGTACCGAACGCCACGAATCACGGCGTATCGACAACCAGCTCCGCGGTCGTGCTGGACGACAAGGTGACCCTGGTAGCTCTCGCTTCTACATCGCTCTCGACGACGAACTGATGAGACTCTTTGGTTCCGACCGCATCAAAAATGCCATGGAATGGCTCAAGATCGAAGACGACGTGCCGATCGAGAGTGGAATGGTCTCCAAGGGCATCGAGAATGCCCAGAAAAAGGTAGAGGGCCACCACTTCGACATTCGTAAAAACGTCCTCAAGTACGACGACACGATGAACGAGCAACGCCGTATCATCTACGAAGAGCGCGATAGAATTCTATCCGGCGAGAACCTCAAACCCCACATCATGGACTTCGTTGGTCAGATCGTCGATTCGTGGATCGAGACCTACTGCTCTACGGAGATGAACCCCTCACGCTGGCAGCTCGAAGAGATGTGGGGCGAGATCAACCACATCCTCACCCTGCCCGAAGAAGCCAGCCTCGAAGCCCTTCAAGAGCATCGCAAACAGGACCCTATTCGCGAGCAGATCCAAGCCTGGGCCGAAGAGCACTACAACAAGAAGGAAGAGCTTATCGGGCCGGAGATGATGCGAGCCTTCGAAAAGTGGTGCCTGCTGCAAACCTTGGACCAAAAATGGATCGACCACCTCCGCAACATCGACCAACTCCGCGACGGTATCGGCCTGCGTGGTTACGGACAAAAGGACCCTCAGATCGAGTTTATCCGAGAAGCCTATGAGATGTTCAGCGCCCTCAAACATCGAATCCTGGAAGACACGGTTCGGTTCATGTTCAAACTCGAAGTCAAGGAAGAGTCTGAGGTCAAAGCCGAGCGACCTCTCGAAAAAGTCCACACCAATCGTGACGAAGAGAACGAAGCACCGAGCCTGCCAGCGAGACGCGACGCTCCCAAAATAGGACGAAACGATCCTTGCTGGTGCGGCAGCGGCAAAAAGTGGAAAAAATGCCACTACCCAGAAGAGGGCTAGAGCACCACGTAGAATGCCATATTTCAAAGTGTACAAATCAAGATCTGTCATCTCCGAAGGAGGGATATCGTGCTAGGACAGTACGAGGATCGGTTGGAGGAATTTCGCGCGCGAGTATCCCGTATGCGCGAGTATCTTTGACCTGGACCTCAGTCACCAAAAAATAGAGGAACTGGAAAATGCCGTTTCTCAACCCGATGTTTGGAACGATCCCGCCCATGCTCGTGAGCTCAATCAAGAACTGAGCCGACACCAGAGCATTGTTGAGCTTTGCAAATCTCTCCAAGAGAAACTCGAAGAGGTCGAGTTCTTTGCCGAGATGGTCTCCGAAGGCGAGGAGGGCGAAACCGAAGCGCTCGAGGCAGGCTTTGCCGACTTAACCCGCGTGGTAGAGAAGGCCGAGACTCAAGCCCTGCTCTCGGGAGAGTACGACCAAGCCGCTGCGATCCTCACCATACACTCGGGATCAGGCGGGGATGACGCCCAGGACTGGGCCCAGATGCTCCTACGAATGTACCTGCGCTGGGGGGAGAGCGAAGGGCTCAAAATGACCCTGGCCGAAGTCTCGCCCGGCGAACACGGAATCCACTCGGCCACCGTATTTGTCGGTGGAGACAATGCCTTTGGCCTGCTCCGCTCCGAACGCGGCGTCCATCGGCTCGTAAGAATCTCACCCTTTGACTCCGCCAAACGTCGCCACACATCTTTTGCCAAGGTCGATGTCGTTCCTGAACTAGAAAAGGCCAAGGATGTCGAAATAGGTCCCGACGATCTCAAGATCGACACCTATCGCTCCTCGGGCTCGGGCGGACAGCACGTCAACAAGACCGATTCAGCCGTGCGGATCACTCACTTGCCCACCGGAGTGGTTGCCGCTTGCCAAAACGAAAGATCTCAACACTCGAATAAAGAGCAAGCCATGCGAGTGCTCAAAGCCAAACTCTACGAGATGCAGGTCAAGCAGCGGGAAGAACACCTCTCGGAACTGCGCGGAGAAAACACAGAGGCGGCCTGGGGCTATCAGATACGCAACTACGTCCAGCACCCCTATTCCATCGTCAAAGATAGAAGAACGGGTACTGAGGACAGTCAGGTCCAAGCCGTACTCGACGGCAAGCTCAACCCCTTTATAACGTCCTTCTTGGAGGCCTGCGCTAGGCTGGGCCGGGAGCCGCTACCCGGAGAAGCCGGCACAGACGACGACTAAAAACGTCGTCATGGTTTAAGGCCCCACCCCTACGGGAACACTCAAGAAAATAAAGTCGCCCGGGCACCTTGGTGAGAAGTTAACACCAAAAACAGCCCAAAGGGTTGCACACTTGAGCCAGGTCCTGTATTACAGAGACCGTCCTTCTTAAACAAGAACACATTTTCGTTCGGGAAGGATGTTTCGCGACACCGTTAGAAACGCCGCGAACGATTTGATGAAAAATTTTCCTCTCCTAGGAGAGGGAGGTCGAGTGAGACACCTAAATGTCTGCTCAACCAAAAAAGGAAATGCGTCGGCCAACACTGACGCAGAATCCACATAAACTAAAACAAGATTTTACCCAGCTTCGTCTGGGTGAATAAAGAGTCAGCAGCTCAGAGCAGAGGACACCTGGAGATAATGACGAGGAAACAAAGACACTCGATGTTCCCTCTCCGGGCGAAGTCAGCAGAGAGCTGCAGACTTAATAAAGAAAGGTATGAGTCATGAAGAAACGCATTTGGTCAATTTTGGCATCAATGCTCATGTTCTCTATGGTAGTGCCTGCACTCGCAGCACCACTATTCCCCGACGTACCGGACAACCACTGGGCGAAGGACGCTGTAGCAGCACTTGCTGCTAAAGGCCTCGTCGAAGGTTACCCGGACGGAACATTCAAAGGCGACCGCGCAGCTACCCGTTGGGAAACTGCGATGATCGTAGCCCGTCTTCTCGCGAAGATGGAACAAGCTCACGCTACTTTCGCTACCAAAGCGGAACTCGATGAGCTTCGTAAACTCGTAAACGCTCTCCGTGAAGAGCTCGACGCACTCGGCGTACGTGTAACCAACCTCGAAGAGAATGTTGCCCGTATCGACAAGCGTGTCACTGAACTCGAAAGAATCACCTTCTACGGTGAAGTTGATGCTCGCGCTACCTTCCAGTCGTTTAACAACAACGGTCGACGCGACAACGACGGACTCCGTTCTGGTGGTGGTCGCCTGACCGTTCCTGGTCCTGGCGGCGTACAAGTTGGTCCTGGTCCTGCTACCGCCCCTGGCGTTGGTACTCCTAGCCCTTACTTGAACTACGATGCCCTCGTCGGAACCGCTGCAGGTGCTTCTCTTAGCCCTCAGATCAACGGCGTATGGCCCGTAAGCGACTACAGAAACGGTCGTCCTCTCACCAACGGTACCGGTTTCACCACCCGAGCCTTGCTCGGACTGCGAATCCGCGTTAGTGACGACATCGATGCTGGAGCCGAGTTCTCTGCTTACACCTCACAAGGTGACTCCGTTGTTGACGCCTACTGGGGCGTTCAACAGCCTTACCTGAGCAACCCTTTCACCGCCAACACTGCTGGTGGTGGATCCGGTCTGAACAACGCACCTTTCACCAGAATGAACTTGGACAACTTTTGGGTTATTCACAACCCTTCTAAAACCAAGCTCGTTGTTGGTGCTTTCAACGAAGACAAGATGGACAACGTCATCTACGCTGGACAGTATAACCCGAACGCTTTCGGTCAACAGTTCAACGACAGCTACGGCTTCGACGTAACCGGTCTTGTAGACGTGTCTGACTGGGGCGTAATGCACTGGGAAGTCATGGCAACTCGCCTCGGCACCTCGCAACTCGGTACCGGTGTTAACTATGAGCCTTGGTTGTACGGCGCTGACGTAGCCCTCGAATTCGAAGGCGGATTCGTAAAAGCTAACTACGCCCGTGTTATGGAGCAACAAAACGCTGGTGGCGGACTTCTCGCCGGTGGCAACGCTGCTTACTTCAACCTCGCTACCCCTGTAACCGGACCTGCACTCAGCGCAATCAACACCGTTGGCGCTGGCTGGAGCCCTCTGCAGTGGGTCAACCCTCCTGGATTCTACGCTGCTCAGCAAACCGCTTATCAGCAAGCGAACAATGGTCCTGGCGGCACGACCGACGCACGTCCCATTTCTGGAGCCAACAACTTCAACGACGCGTTCGTTGGTGGTGCTTTCGGGCCTCAAGTTATGAACACGTGGGGACTCTCTGGTGCATACGCTTTCGACATCAACGAAGGCGACCAAATCCGCATCGATGGCGAGTGGGCTCACTCCAACTACCGACCTAACCAGAACTCCAGCTACGATGTAGACGGTGATTCTTTCAGAATCGGTGTTGGTGCGAACCTCCTCGATGGCGACTTGGACTTGGCTGCTGAATACGTCAGCACCGATGCTACCTATGACCCATTCATCCTCGCTTACCCCACCGGTATGGGCGTTCAGCGCTTGCCTAGCATCAACTACTTCACCAACTTGTGGTCCCTCCACGATACCGAGAAGTACCCTCACAACCGTGAAGGTTTCCGTCTCAAAGGTACCTGGAAGTTCAACGAGCGACGTGGTGCTGTTTGGGCCAAGCTCGGATTCCTCGACCAAAAAGACACCAGCCTGTACAATGTACGCGTAACCCCTGGTGCTCTTGGCCTCGGTACTCCTACCAACGCCGTAATGGGCTTTGCGCCTGGTTTCATCGACCCTGTATTCACCGGGTTTGCTAGCCCCGCCGTTTACGGTGCCGGTTCCGCTAACTCGTTCACCAATAACTTGGCTCCCCTGGAGAATCCCTCCGGTAGCGCCAACAACTACGCCATTGGTGTTACGTACAAGTTCGACGACCCCCGCATCAAAGTTGACCTCGGTTGGCAGAAAAACACCTACGAGCGTAACTCCGGTCTCGCTCCTGGGTTCGGTGGAAGTCAGAACGAAATCGACCTCGACATCAACTCCATCCACGGTGAACTCGGTTGGGAAGCCAACGACAAGTGGACCCTCCGTGGTGGTGCTGACTACGTAACCATCCAAGGTCACTACGACCCCGCTGGTGTTTACAACTCCTACGCTGTCAACACTGGCAGCAACAGCTTCGACACCGTAGACAACGACCAGTTCATCCCCTTCATCGGGTTTGACTATGACGTGTCTGAGAATACGACCTGGAACATGGACCTGCGTTACTACGACACAACGTCCAACCTGAGCAATGGAACCACCAACGTCCTCGACGCTGTTGGTAACACTCAGAACCCGTTCGAATTCAGCGGCGTTCAAGTTACCACCCAGTTCAAACTCAAGTTCTAAGAACTCCAGAGTTTCGAACAGAAGAGGCCCGTCGAAAGACGGGCCTTTTTTCTTTTCCCTAAAACCTGAACGGCTTTCGATTCTCGACCCTCACGGCGAACCTCGACGGCCTTCAAAACCTTGTAAAATCGAAGCCCAACCCTTACCCCAGAAGTATTATCGTTGAGGCGAAGGATATTTCAACATTATCCCAGAAAGGGCGGCAACTTACTTAGAGGGAGTAGGTGTGTTTGGGTGGTCGCATAAGTGCCCTCCCTGCTAGTTTAGAGGAAACCTACGAGGCTCTAAGCACCGGCGCGCATCTCCCCTGAATTCGACTAGGAGGCAGATAGTGAAGCGCTTCAAATATCTCGTTTTGACGCTCTGTTTCACACTCACCTGGCCCGCCTTGGCGGCTCCACTCTTTCCTGATGTCCCGGAAAACCACTGGGCTAAGGACGCAGTCGCCGCACTCGCCGCAAAAGGACTCGTCGAGGGTTACCCCGACGGAACTTTCAAGGGAGACCGTTCCGCATCTCGTTGGGAGACAGCAATGATTGTTGCTCGTCTTTTGGCAAAGATGGAACAGGCTCACGCGACCTTTGCGACCAAGGCCGAGCTAGATGAGTTGCGTAAACTTGTAAATGCCCTGCGTGAAGAGCTCGACGCTCTGGGGGTACGAGTCGACAATTTAGAAGAAAGCGTGGGACTTCTTGACCAACGGGTCACTGAACTTGAACGCATCAGCTTCTATGGTTTTGTCGATACTCGAGTAGCTTTTCAAAGCTTTCGGAATACGGGACGCGATTCTATGCGTTCCCTCAATCCCGGAATAGCATTTGATACAATTAATTATAATGCCATAGTTGGCACAGCCGGCGGCGCCGGTGGACGTACCGCTCAATTCAGCGGCACAGCCCCACAGGGGCAGATTCTTCCACCTGGACAGACTGCTGTTGTACCAACCTTCAACCCATTCACCACAGGCGTGCTGACAACCACGAACTGGAGAACGGGTCGACCGCTCACCAGTGGTACGGGCTTCACAACCCGCGCCATCCTGGGAATGGATATCAGGGTCTCTGACGAGATCGACGCGGGAGTAGAGTTCTCTGCTTACACCTCTCAGGGTGATGCGGCTGTTGACGCCTACTACGGTGTTCAGCAACCCTATCTCGCCAACCCCTTTACGGCCGCCAGCGTTAACCCCGCCGGCGCCAACCAGGGGCTAGGGCACACGCCTTATACCCGAATGAACCTGGAACGCTTTTGGGTTCGCCACAACGAGTCTGGAACAAAGCTCATTGTGGGCGCCTACGACGAGCACGAGTTCAACGACTCCGTGTTCGCGGGATTCTTGAATCCCAATGAAAACGGCCCCGAGTACCTTCAGAACTACGGCTTCTTGGTCGATGGCGACTTCGCCGTCACCAAAGACGAAGACGTCAACATCAATTGGCAAGCGATGTACACGTTGCTTCCCAACGGTGCAACAGGTCCTGTAACTCCAGGTTCTCTCGGCGCGAACACCGGCTACCAATCTTGGGCTGGCGGATTCAAGATTGGAGTTGACTTCCACGAAGAACGCGGAAAGATCGACTTCAACTTCCTCCGAGCCGCAGATGGCGTATCCGGTGGAGAAGCCCTCGCAACGGGGCTTATCCAAACGCCCAACCTAAGCCGCCAGATCAACTGGGTAAACCCTGATGGGTATTACATCAACCAACTGGCTGGGCAGTATGGCGCAACCGCCGGTATCGGCTCCACAAGCGACGTACGACCCATTCCTATGAACGGCAACCCTCTCTTCGGAAACGATGGTTCAATGGCCGGTCGAGTGGCTGCAGGCCTACTACCACAGGGCGTTCCTAACGTCGGTGGTGTTGGTCCTCAAAGCCAGACGACATGGGGCCTCAAAGCGGAATACACTTTCGACCACTCGTGGTCGCCAAAGATATTCGGTCAATGGGCCACTTCCAGCTACCGACCCAACCAGGGCTCCAGCTATACAGCTGAGGGCGACGCCTGGAACATCGGTGCGAGCGTCCTGTTGTTCAATGGAGACTTGGACTTTGAAGCGAGATACACCTCAGTCGACCCTAGGTTCTCGCCCTTTATCATCGAGACTCCCACGGTGGCTGGTATCAGCACTCCGCAATGGAAGACCCCGGGCTTTCTCTACTTCCAGAACATGTACTCTCTGCACGACACCTACGAGTTGCCTCACAACCGTGAGGGATTCCGTCTCAAGAGTACCTGGAAGTTCTTGCCTACCGGTCGACTCAGCATCGACTACAGCAACTACGACCAAGTCACAAGCTCTTTGCAGGACGTTCGATACTCAACGAACGCTCTCGGCGCTGGAACCCCCAATACTCCGGTATTGGGATTCAAGCCCGGCTGGATCGAGCCGCTCTTCAACGGGTACAACGAAGCGACGTTCGCCACTGCTGGTGGAAACACTTTGGCTGTCCCTCTCGAAGACAACAAAGGCAACGTAGAAAGCCTCTTGCTTTCTGGTGGTTACAAGTGGCTTCTGGACGAAGAGAACAACAACCGGGGCGTTACCCTCAAGGGTGGTTTCCGGAACAATCACTTCCTCCGAAAGTCCAACATGCAAGCCATCGGTGCTGCTCGTGGCATCCCAGGACTCGGTACTCAAGCTGAAAACCAAAACCTCGTAGACCTCGTCTTCAGGGGATGGAACGTTCAGGTTGACTACGATGTGACCGAAGACTTCGGCGTTTACGCCGCTTTCACTAACGTCGACATCAAAGGACACTTTGACCCATTCAACGTCAACGGTCAGTATGCCGAATCCGTAGGAGCCACAAACTTCAACAACATCGACATCAATCAAACCTGGCCTGAGCTTGGATTTGAATGGGATCTTGCCGAAGACCTCACCTGGGGCGCGAACGGAAAACTCTTCAGCTTTAGAGACAACGTTCCCGAGTACGTGTACAACGTTCCCCAAGTTCCCTCACTGAACATCAACAACGGTCCTCAGACCGCTCACCCGTTCAGCTGGGAAGGTTACCAGATTCAGTCGCAGTTTAGCCTCAAATTCTAAACTCGCAACCGAACAAGAAAAAGGCGCCTCGGCAACGGGGCGCCTTTTTTCTTTTCAGCAACAACTCTCCATCTTAGTCTCGGTCTTGGCCAGCGCACTCTCTCGGCAACGGCTTGTGGCCAATCAGGCCCCGAGAGGCTTCCGTAGCCCACAGGAGCCAAGGGCACAGAGCAGAGGCGTTACGGGCAGCCTGCGAGGCCGCTGTGTGTGTGCGATGTCTCTCCATCGAGCACAGGACCACGCCGCGACGAGGAGCCAACGCCTCTGCGACGGTCGGGCTCCCACCACAGCAGTGGCCCACAAGGCCTCGCTATCGCCCACGGAACCGACTGAGCGACTGCCCGGAGTACGCCACCAACACAGGATCAGCCCCAAAGAGCCTCGCCATCGTGCGCAAGCCTCCCACAGACTCCAGACAGCGCAAACGGTCCCTGTGAACTCAGACGAGCCAACCGCTAATCCCAATAAAAAAAAACGGACCCCTGAGGGACCCGCCTTTTTTTCTATTCGCTCGTTTGAACTTAGCGCTGATAAACTTGGTGAGGGATCGGCTCAGCTTTAACTTCGTCGATCGGGTCCCAAACTTTCATCTTGACGCTAAAGTTCTCCTTAGCATCACACTCGATTTTTACGATTATTCTCTCGTAGTCGTTACCGTCTTGGGGAACGCTGTACTTGCGTGAGTGGCGCACTCGATTTTGGGTTCCGAGCAACTTCATGTCAGGCGTGTAAAAGGAAACGCGCAGACGCTCTGGGTAGAGAGCGTAACGGTTGTCCATCATAGGCAACACATCGGACAGTCCACTTCGCACGTAGTTAAGCTCGTACTCAGCTCTGTCGCACTCGACCGACCAATATTTTCCGTTGCTCGCGTCAAACGTCACGTAGCTTTTAGGATACATGAAAAAGTTTGCCACTTTTGAAGGGTACTGAAAAACTCGAAAGCTGTAGGAGCCGTTTTCGCTTATCGTAGATACAACTCCACGATCGTCTTCGGCCGCCGCAGGTTGAGAGCCCCACAGACCGATCACGAGCGCCGCGGCCGCTAGAGTAAGAAATGACCTCATTCTCATCCGGGTCTTCTCCTTAGGTTTATTTTGAGCTCAAGAAGTCGGAAGTGCCCCTCCCGTCCCTTGGCGTGGTGATCATCAGAGTCACCGTGTGAAAGAGCTTTTTCCACAGGTTGATCCTCTTTCCTCCATGGTATCTCCAGGAAACCGGGTTTAACGAGGCAAGCGTCTACCGCCACGACCCAAGAACTCCTGGTCCTCGACATAAGAGACGATCGTCGCCCCCTCTTGGGCCATAGCGCGCAAAAGGTCTGTGAGTTCCGCGTCCGTTCCCTTGAACAGAAATCGAACGAGATTGGCGGTGGTCATCGAAATGCTCAGATGGTGAACGCTGGGCACTTCGTCTAGCACTTTTACCGCTTTGCGAAAGCCCGACTCAAACTGGACCTGCATCATCTTAAAACAGGAAAGACTCGCTCGCAGATGACTCGTCGGACCGTAAGCGAGAACCTTGCGAGAGGTGAGAACACAGAGATGAGAGGCGACCTCCGAAAACTCACCGAGGCAGGGAGCCGTGGCGATGAGTGTTGTCCCTCGCTCTTGAACTCGGGCTAGAACATTCCTCAAAACAGTTTGTTCGTTGCGGTCCAAGCGATGAAAGGGGTCATCCAAAAAGAGAAGGTGAGGGTCTGGAAGAATCGCACGGGCGACCGACAATCGCTTGCGCAGAGCAAACGACAAGCCGCCGATCTTGCTCTGCTCCTTACCATCGAGCTCGCACAGGGAAATAGCGCATGCGATCATCGGGCGTCTGTAGTGGTCGTCCACGGCGTAGACATCAGCAAAGAAATCGAGATACTCCCTGACCTTCAACTCCTCGTACACGCCGGGGATCTTCGGCACCATCGCACCGTCTCGCCCGGTGGGCCTGGACTGCGGCCTGCCTCGATAGAGAACCCGGCCCTTCTTGGGTTGCCGAAGACCGGCAAGACAAGCGAGAAAGTCGCTCTTGCCCGAGCCCTGTGGGCCAAAGATCACAAAAATCTCGCCCCGACCCAAGGACAGGTGCAAGTAGTCCGAATCCTCGGCCTTGACCTCAGAGAGGTGAGGCGGTAACAACTTTTCTAAAGTGAGAAGCGCAGTCGTAGTCAAAAGGTCCCGCTAGCGAAAAATGATAGAATCCTGAGCGGCTAAACCGAGATCGGCCCGGATAGCGCTCCGCAATTTGTCTAGTTCACTCTTATTCAATTCACCGCGGGGCCGAACATAGACATTCAGTTTACCTCCCCGGCTCTCTACCGACAAAACAACATTAAACTTCCTAGCCACAGCTGGCTGGGCCTCCCTGATGCTCACCAGGCGCATATCGGCACTAGTGGCCGAATAGGACTCACCCTCGCTCTCAACCCTAGACCCTTTGACAGAGTTGGAACGGCTCAAGCCTGCCGATGGGTGCTCAGCCTCAGCCACAATCGGAACCGGCGAAGCCTCAACCCTGTCGACAACATCCACGTCCCCTCGCTCAACGCTCGGCGCTGCCGGCGCCTGAACGGCTACGGCACCACCATCCTGTTTGATGCCCTCACGACTGATTCCAACACCACTGAGGTCCAGATCGGAACTGACAACGTTGGGCACCGGGGCCGTGGTCACCACCGAGGCGGGAGGTGGAGCCGTTCGAGCCCGGGACATTTCGACCCGTACAGACTTATCCGCAGAAGCCGAAGGGGAGCCCCCCCCAGCCTCTGTAGGCTCCTCCTCTTCACCCAGTGCCAAGCGACGAAGCTTTTCCCGGCGCTCCTCTGGAGACAAGGGCTTTGACTTGAGCGCAGCACCGGGGCGCGGTGAACCGGGCCGATAGGCGGAAATCTCCGCCTCGGGAGCGCTCCGCGTGGAGCTTCCGTCCGTATCAGCCTCAACTTTCTTAAGGGCAGAACGCTCCTTACTCCCGTGATTCTTGGCACCGGGACTGTACCCCTCAATCTCTACCGACGAATCCAGGTGCGCACTCGCCGTGGGCGGAACGGTCGACTTCGCGGCCGCCTGGCCACGCAGATCGTAACGCCGCAGGGGTGGCGGCGGCTCCGAGGCAGCGACCTCTCGCTCTACAAGCGGCGGAGGCTGGGGCTCAAACCCCTCCTCTGAATCTTTCCTGGGCGCCATCCGAGAGGGCGGGCTCGAGAACTTTGGCTCCGGCCTGGGGCGCAACTGGTCTTCTTCCGAACTTTCAGCGACCGCCACGGCGGAGCCATCATCGCCCCAGAGAACGCTGCGGGCCTCGGCGAGATTCTTTTCAGAGACCAGAATGCGGTCTTCTGTAACCGTGTAGCGGACCTTATTGGCCAAGAGTTTCTGGGCTTGCTCATCCAAAAGCTCTTTGTCTCCACTAGTAAAAACGGCCACTCCAGAAGGCTCCTCCGAGGCACTCGCGACCTTACCGGAAGCCCCCTCGTCCGCCAGGGACTTGCCCGTTGGGGCCTCGGCATCCTCAGTCACCCCGTAGCCGACCATAGGCTCGGCCGCCTCGTTGGTCGACGACACCGGCTGGCTGTAGAAATGAACACCAAAGGAGATGAGCGCAAAGGCCGCCGCCGTAGCCATCAAGGGCTTCGGGTCTATTCGGTCGAGAAAGGAAGAGGCTCGTCTCCAGAGCGAAGCCGTCACCCGTTTGGGGGCGAACTCCAAGACCTTGTGGTCATCGCTCCTCTCGAGCGCCTTAAACTCAGAGAGAAGACTAGCGGGCATGGGAGGAACGATCTCTCCATCCCAAGAGGCCTCGCTCATCTCTCGCGACAAGCTCAGCAGCATCCGATACTCTTCCAGGGCCTGGTCACTAGAAAAGAGACGAGCCTTGAGCTCGGAACTTCCCGGCATAGTCTCCAGCGACCCATCGTGGGCGGCGAGTTCGACCACCTCTTGCGGAGTCAACGTCTCCTGTGGGGGAACGAGCCCAGAGGCAAAACCACGCCGAAGATCCCCGATCACTTCCTTCAGTTCGGCAACAGTTCTAGCCAGAACGGGATCAGCCTGAATAGCCTCGGCGACCTCGCGCTGCTCTCGAGGATTCAGAACACCCTCTATATAGGGTATCAGTCGCTCCTCTATGTTGTCCGGTTTCTTGCTCATTGCTTTAGTTCTCGAAATCCGTTGTCGTGGTTCCAAAGAAAAAATTCCACTAAATTGGTCCTGAACTCAATATTTTTGTCTTGAGCTTAGCCAAGCACCGTTTCAATCGAGAACACACCGTCCCCAAGGGGAGTTCCATGATTGTACAGATCTCTTGATAGGACATCTGTCGATAGTAACGCAGATTGATGATCTGACGACAACCTTCCGGCATGCTAGCCAAGGCGGCGCTCAGCTCGTCGAACTGCTCTCCAGCCAGCAGCTCCTTCTCCGGCTCACCATCCTCAGAAATGAGATGATGACGGGCCATCCCCTCTTCACCCTTGCCTTCCTCGAGTTCGACACCCAACGTTTCCTTGGGTCGCTTCAAGGCTGATTTCCGGCGCAGGTGAGAGATGCAACGGTTGCGCGCCAAACGCTCAACGAAGGTCGAGAGCTTCGACTCCATCCGAAAGTTGGCCAGAGAGCGCACCAGCTCCGTAAAGACCTCCTGAATTCCATCCTCCACCTCTGAACTGGAGAACCCCCAGCGCTTCCATCCTACGACGAAACGGATTTGGGAATAGTAGGCCTTGTAGAGTTCCGCCCAGGCTGACTCATCACCGCTCAAACAGCGGTCCACAAGTTCTTTTTCCTGGTCGGAATCCATAATGATTTATGGGTTGGCATTGAAAACTGGAGTTCCTTCCGAAGGATTCAAACGTGGAAAGGCAAAGGGCCAAGGGCGACACGCACCGTTCCAACGTCAAAATTTCGGCGGGGAAGACATACGGTCATTGGAGGCACACATGTTTGGGGACACAATTAAGCTTGCATACGCAATGCAACCCGGCGAGAAACTGAGATACAAAACCGAAGTAATTTCGGAGCAGAGTGTCCAGCAAGAGGGACAAGAGCCGCAAGGTTTCTCGTCCACCATGGATATGGTCATGGTTCAAGAAGGAAAAGCTGTCAATCCGGACGGCTCCATGGAAGTTGAAGTAACCATCGAGGATGGAAGCATCAACAAGGGTGGCCAATCTGAAAAACTACCTACTATCGGGACAAAAATTACTATCGTCATGAAACAGAGCGGAGAGATCGTTCGCACCAGCGTAGACTTCCCGTTCAGTCAACCGGCCTTTCCAGAGAAGGCACTCAAATTGAACGATTCCTGGACCGGGGACTCGCAGATGGACATCCCCCTCTACAACGATGAGGGGCAGCAGACCGGCTCCAAGAAGGCAGACCTGACCTACCACTATACGCTCGCTGGACTGAGCAGACCAAAGGTTACGACACGGCCGTGATCAACGTCAGCTGCCCTGAGACTCGCTTTGACCTACAAGAAGAGATTCAGCAGTCGATAACCGCCACCGGCGTGACCTACTTTGGCCACAAGACCGGCCGCTTGGTCAAATCTCAGGTCTCGACAAAAACCGAAATCACAGCTCCCGGCACCATCGTCGGAACCAAGATCAAAGTGATCGTGGAACTCCAAGATGCCAGTGGTGGAGCCGGAACCGTAGGTGGTCTCGGCGCTGGCGCCATCGGTGGAATGGGCAACATCGGCGGTGGACTCGCTGGAATGGGCGGCGACGACCAGTTCATCATCTCCTAAACGTCCCGTCCTAACAGACCTCTAAAAAAGGCCTCGGCTTCTTGAGCCGGGGCCTTTTTGCGTTCTTGTCGTGGATTCTCTGCCGAAGCCTTAACTCAGTTCGAGTGCTCTCTTTTGAGTTCTTTTTCCTGATCTTTGTAACAGGTCCAAGCTTCGTCGATGGAAGAGTGACGTTCACACCACCACACCTCTACGGGGTGTTGATGGGAAAACGTTCCTCCACAATCTTCATAGATATACTTTCCGTTGGGCAATTCTTTCACAGGAACCGCTTGATGCATAATTCACGCCTTTCCGATGCTCGCATGGCAAGAAGGCTAGCAGGGGCTTAGCGTTTTCGCTTCTGTGGCTCTACAGAAGAGTTCCCCGAGTCTGGCCAACGACCTTGTTGAAGAAAACACGGAGGGGCCGTTTGACCACCTTGGGGGACCGAATGGGACTAGAAAAGCTAAACTTTACGAGAACCGATCTTGCCCTGGCTTCGCTTGCCGGACTGCTTCACCCCGGAGACACCTGAGGCAGCGGCCTTTTTGTCAGACTTGCCATCGGTGGTGCCCTCTTTCTCGGCCTTTTCTTCCTCGGCTTTCTTGAGAAGGCGGTCTCTCACGTCGCTGCGCTTATCCTTGACGCTCTTGATCCTCTCGCGCGCGGCCTTTTCCTTCTCTCGACGAGCTTCGAGCTTCGCCTTGTCAGCCTTATCGGGAACCAGCGCGTCGAGGCGTTCCAAGGCCTCGCTGAAGACTGCGATCCGCTTTTTGTCGCCTTCAGCGCTCTCTTCCTTGCTCAAAAACTTGCGTATGCGGTTGCCGTGCTTCTTGGCTGCGGAGGGAGCCAGGTCGGAAATTTTGGGAGGATAGCTATGAATCAGGGTCTTCCATTCGGTTTCGGAGCAGAGAGCCTGAGCGTCTTCAAGGGAAATCGACACGTTTTTGTAGTCCTTTAGTTTTATTTCCAAGCCAGATTCTTGCAAGGTGAAATCTTTCCCCCATTCAATCCTTCATTTGGACACGCAAAAACACGGAATCCTCCGGCAA
>CAZVVF010000004.1:0-6672 GCA_964630575.1 uncultured Burkholderiales bacterium
GATGACGATGAGTCCCGCCGCCGGTCCCTTGATGGTGAGAGGGGCGCTCCCTAAAAATGTTGATACAAGCCCACCGACGATAGCCGTTAGGACACCAGCAACCGGTGGGAAACCACTGGCCATGGCAATGCCCAAACAGAGTGGCAAGGCTATTAGAAAGACAAAGAAACCTGAAGCGATGTCGCTCTTCAGGGTTTTTGTACCCAGCGAAGACTTGGGGGTAAAGATATTCATGCTGCTCCTCAAAGTGTTCCGGCTGAGCCGGACGTTAGACTGTTCGCTGTAACGGCGAACAGCCTAACTGTGGCCCAATTATGGGTCTTTGATCAGCGGAGTTGAATCGGTCAGTCGGTGGGTTTTTATTCAAGTTTTTCCCAGAGAATGTCGTTCTGAGTAGGTCGATGGAGTGAGCAGTAGGCCGATCGCTCTAGGGCTATCAGCCCATCGCCGGTTTCGATTTTCCGACTCTTGCTTTCCGCCTACTGACCGATGCGTCCCCAAGTCGAATGCCGTTAGAGTCACGAGGATATGCCGAGCCACCGCCCGTTGATGAGCAACAGTCTCCAGTCGGCCAAGGTGGCTTTCGACTATCCCGATCCGACCCAAACGACCACCCTGATAGTAAGCAGCAAACACCGTGAAAAAACACCTCTTGAGTCACCTTATAATCTTTCCATTACTCTTGCTGACCGGCGTTCTCCAGGCGGCCCCCCTCTTTCCTGACCTACCCGATGACCACTGGGCCTCTGACGCTGTCGCCGAACTCGCAGCCAAGGGCTTGGTCGAAGGCTACCCCGACGGTACCTTTAAGGGGGACCGCTCGGCGTCGCGTTGGGAACTGGCCTTGATGGTCGCCCGCCTACTGGGCAAGCTTGATTCTGAACCCGCGAGATTCGCCAGCAAAGCCGAGCGCGATCAGATCCACAAACTCGCCTCAGCCTTGCCAGAGGAGCTCGACGCCTTGGGCGTTCGAGTCGGTGCCTTGGAAGAGGGCACCACTCGACTCGACGATAGAGTCTCAGAGCTCGAGCGAATCACGTTCTATGGCTCCCTAGATACGAGGGTCGTCTTTCAAAGCTTCAACAACGACGGTGCCCAGGACAACGATTCCAACAGAATGGGTGCCGGGGTCCCCGGCACCGTACCCTATCTCAATTACGGGTCCGCGGTTGGAACCGGTGCTCCCGTACCTTGGAGGCCGCAGGTCGTGGGGATCTTGCCTGTCGTCGACTACCGACTGGGCCGAGGTCTGAGTTCGGGAACCGGATTCACCTCTCTAGCCATCCTCGGGCTCAACCTGAAAGTCACGCCCGAGATCGACGCCGGTGTGGAGTTTGCCGGATTCAGCGCCCAAGGAGACAACATCGTAGACGGCTACTGGGGAGTTTCCGCCCCCTATCTCTCCAATATCTTTACGGCCAACGTGGGCACAGACCAGAGTCTGGCCAATACCCCGTTCACTCGGATGACCCTCAACCGCTTCTGGGTTGAACACAAACCGTCCAAGACCAAGTTGGTGGTGGGCAATATTCCGGAAACGACCATGGACCCTCTCATCTACGCAGGCCAAGGAAACCTGGGGGTCTTCGGTCCTAAGCGCTGGCCAGGATTCGGCTTTGACGTCTCCGGCGAGTCAGAGGTCGGTAGCGACCAGAGTCTCAGCTGGGAGGTTCTCGGGAATCGTTTTGGCGACGGCGTTCGCTTCGACGACACGAACTATCAAAACTATGTTCTATCCGGTCACCTGGACTACGACTTTCTCCGCGGCGGAGTTGGTCTCGACTTCAGCCGAATGGCCGAAGAAGCCCCCCCTGGTGGCCAACCGCTCTCGGTGGGCCTGGACAGCAAGATCAACGTAGCCTACGGTGCCTCCAACGGCTGGTCGATCCGGCAATGGGTCAATACCCCCGGTCACTTCGCCAACCAGAGGAGTGCCCAGGAACAAGCCCAAACGGCCAGGGTTGGCAACACCGCCGACACCAGACCTATCGCGGGCTGGAACCCGACCCAAGACAACGCCATCGGATACGGCCTGGGTGCTGGGAACTTTGGACCCGAAGCGCAGACCGTTTGGGGTCTCAATGGACACTATGAGATCCCCTTCAACGCCGGGAACAAGCTCGCCCTACGGGCCAAGTTTGGACACAGCAATTTTAAGCCCAATCGCAACAGCTCCTACAACTCCGATGGCACCGCCATCATCCTCGATGTGGACGCCTATCTGCTGGACGGAGCACTCGATATAGGGGGCACCTATCTGCGAGTCGAGCCAAACTATGCACCGGCCGCGTGGTCCGGGAATCTCCTCGGAGGTCGGCCGGTCAAGCCTTTCAACTTCACTGGTGTCGGTCATCTCTATGATTCTGGGACCTATCCCCAAAACCGTGAAGGCCTCCGTCTCTACGGCAACTGGCACTTTGACGAGAAACGTGGGAAGGTCTGGGCCAAAGGCTCGCTGCTGCAACAGACCAACACCTCGCTCTACGATGTCCGTGTGACCAACAGTGCCCTAGCACCCACAATACCCACCAACGATGTCATCGGCTTCTCACCGGGTTTCGTGGACACAGTCTTCTTTGGATTTGCCCATCCCAACATCTACGGGTCCCAATCCCGCAACTCGTTCACCACCGACCTCACCCCTCTCGAGAACCCTCGCGGCTACGAGCGTTTCGTGGAACTCGGTGCCACTCATCGATGGGACACATTGGGACTCGTCTTAACCGGGTCAGCGAGTCGCAATCTCTTGCGGCGGGACTCTCACCTCTCGGGAGCCTTAGGAGGCAGCCAGAACGAAGTCGACATCACCGTGGACAGTCTCGCTGTGGAACTCGGTTTCGATGTGAATTCCAAAATGACGCTCAACGGAGGGCTCGACTATATCCAAGCGTCTGGGCACTATGACCCCAGCGGGCTCTACAATGCTTACGCTCTGTCCAGCGGCTCTACGAACTTCACCAACATCGACAGCTATCAAGTTATCCCTCACCTGGAGTTCGACTACGATCTCAATGAAAAGACCACTTGGAATATCACCGGTCGGCATTACGGCACGCACGACAAGGTCGATCAGAACATTCAAACCGGCAACAACGCCCTGGGGCAGATCGGCTCCTCCACCCACCCTTTCAGCTGGAGCGGCTGGCAAGTGAGTAGCGAGTTTAAACTGGCCTTCTAGGCTCGGGCTCAGGCTCGGCCAAGACCAGGTCGATTCTTGGGAACTCCCCGAGATTCGGGAGTTGATCGTCTGCAAGAGGTTCCCAGTAGGCTTCAAAGCGCTGCTTTAGGCAAGAGAGGTCCAAACCCAAGCCGTTCGCCTGCGGGCGATCCTCCAGAACCTTCTGCCACGTCTTCAGAGAACGAGCGGAGAGCTTTCTGACTCCACCGATACAGTTCAGACGAACCTTCAAGAGAGCTGCGGCGGCTTGAATGCACCCGCGCAGCAAAAGACCTTCGGCAGAGTCCTTGGGCCAACTCGCCCAGACTCTCTCCCAAGCCTCGTGGGCCTCCCAGAAGTAGCCGGCATTGAAGAGATCAACCCCAAAAAGCCAGGGCTCGATCTCTTGCCAATTGTCTGCTGACCAGGGTTGCCCCGAGTACTCGCGCTCCTCGGGGCGGGCCGAGCCGAGTCCGGGCAGAAAAACCGACTCCGGCAGGTCCAACTCCCGACAGTAGCGGACGGTGACCGAAGCAGGCTCTTGCGTTGGTCCGACTTCCACGCCGTCTTTCCGATCCTCTCCGAGGTCGGTCGCTGCTTCTTCGGCGACCTCGATCGCCTTCTCGCTCTCCTCTGTCCCAGAGGCTTGAGTCTGGGGGTGTTTCTCGACCTCAAAGAGTTCCTCACCCGGCGGGTTGAGCGAGCGTGTCCACGGTTCTACGGGATACCCCAAAGAGACCCAACGTCCGAACCCACCTTCCAGCGGGCGAACCCTAATGACCCCTCGACTCTTCAATCTCAGCGCTACCCTAGCGCTGGTGGCCTCGCTGGGTCACGTACAGTACAGGACGATCTCTCGGTCCCGGGGGAGTTCGGCGTGTCGATGCTCGAGGTGATCGATGGAGAGAACGTGGGCTCCAGGAATGACCGAAGGGTTCTGGGCTAGGTCAGAGGAGTGGCGAAGGTCGGCTATGAGAATCTCGGTTCCGCTCTCCAGCATCTGGTAGAGTTCTTCGGCCGAAATGCGCGCTGTCCTGAGCTGTCTGAGAAAGCGTTGCCGGCCAATAAACTTATAGAGAACGTGAGCCACAACCACCAGCACCACGAACTGCGCCAGAGAGCTTCCCCAGGTTTCGACCTTCAGCAAGAGCCATTCGAGTTGATACCTCATGGCCGCGCCCAGCCCCACATACACCCCAGACCAGATCAGTATGCCCATGGCGTCAAAAAGAAGAAACCGCTTCAGCCTGAGCCCAACGATGCCAGCCACGGGTGGAGTCACCGTGTAGAGACCTGGTATGAACTTGGCAAACAGCAAGCAGTGAACCCCGTACTTTTCAAAGACGCCCTCGGTGCTTCTCACACAGCTCTCTGGCTCCAGAGAGACCCGACACAGGAATTTGAGGATGGAAATACCCTTGCGGCGACCGAGTTCGTACCAGAGGAGATCTCCTAAGAGAGCCGCCACCAAGATGATCACAACAACAGGTCCGAGGCTCAGGTGGCCAAGGCCGACCAAAGCGCCAGCCGCCAGGAGAATGGGGATGGAGGGGAGGGGAAGCCCGAACTGGTCCAAGAGGACAGCGAGAAACAACAGGGGATACCCGTTGGTCCTAAGGGCTTCGAGAGCTTCAGTCACGCCGTGACCTTACCACTGGAGCCACTCAATCCCCTCCTCACCAAATTTTCCAGAGGCCTGTTTCCCCTATCGATTAAGAGGGTGTTCCCAAAGCCGAAACGAAAAAGGCCCCCGAAGTCACTCGACATTTCAAAGCATGAGAAGCTTATTTTCCATAGTCGCACTCATAGCACTGATGCTCATAGGCCTCGGTGAGTTGACCATGGCGTGGGACTTCCACGATGAGCCTTCCTCCGATCAGCTGAGTTACTCCGCTGGTGAGTTTTGCGGAACGAATCCGCCCCCCAGTATCTCATGCCCACAAACTCGACTCGATGAGTGTCACTGCTATCTCTCTGACGAGCAAGACTTTACCGCTCCGTCTGTGATCGAGGCACCTCGCAGAGACTCGACCTTAGCCAAGGTCAAGCCGAGGGTCGCTGTTACGCTCCCCGAATTCGAATGTCATCAGCGACCTTTGCCCGCCGCAAAGAGTCTGCTCCAGCGACCACCCCAGTAGATCGACAGCAAGATCCAGGGACCGATCTGCGGAGAATTCGCCACCGTCGGTAAAATTCGCCACCGCCCAAGGGGTCGCTAGAGACCCCATCGTTGCGATTTCTTGACCCTGGCCCTGAAACACCGAGGGAGCCTTTGCTCTGATCTGGAGTGTCCACTTTCAGGATGCCGCAAAACTCACTCGCTCCTATTGCCCTAAGGGATCGACAGCTCTGGCCTGTCGCACCCCAACCGTTCCCAATTTTACGAGGGTTGCCCGAGACCCAAACGTCGGGCCTAAAGAGAAAGGAAAGACCATGTTATCGATCAATGCACAACAAGGAATTATAGACCGAATCGCAGCCGCAGGAGTGGAGAAGGCCTCCGAATGCTTTGAGGAATGCTTGAAGTTTTTAGAGCTTTGCTCCACCCGTCCCGGACAAGCTTTTGTCCCTTCACTCGCCGTAGACAAGGCCTGGCACGAGTTTATCCTCTGCACCAAGGCCTACACGGAGCACTGCTCGGGCCTTGAGACCTACATTCATCACGACCCCACCGACAAACCGGACCTAGAGGCTTACGAAGCCACCCGTGCGGCCTTGCGCAGCAAGAACGGGGAGTTGAACGAGACCATTTGGCCACCCGCATCGGCTGCCAGCTGCAATGGAAGTTGCGAGAGCGGAAGCTGCAAGACTCTGTTGGTCGCTGCCTCTTGCACGGGAAGCTGCGAGAGCGGAAGCTGTAAGAGCCAGTTATGAGTATCTCTGCCGCAAAAAAAGTTCTTGCCGTCACACTGCTCTTTCTACTGGCCTATGCTCCCGGATTGGCCGAGAACCTGTCCGTCAATGACGTTGTCCCCGACTTCACTCTCACCAACCACAACGGAGGGAAAACCTCCCTCTCAGACTACAAAGGTAAGGGCGTGGTGCTGAGCTTTCTCTACACGACATGTCCCTACCCCAACAAATGCCCCATGATCGGCAAAAAACTGTCTAGCTTGGCTGACGTGATTGAGAAGATCGGGGAGTCGGACCAAGTCCAGGTTCTAGCCATTACAATAGACCCCAAGAATGACACTCCTGAGGTCTTAAAGGCGTACGCCCAGGGCTTTGACAAATCCCATAAAAACTGGATGTTCCTAACCGGTTCAGAGGATGACATCGCTCGCGTGGCCGGTGCCTTTGGCGTCCTCTACTGGGACGAGGAGGGTGCCATTCAGCACAATATGAGAACGGTTTTCATTGGCCCCGATCAAACCGTTCAGGTCATCAAATCAGGAAGCGACTGGAAAGCTGGAGAGTTTGCCGCTGAGATTCAGCGAACTCTCAAGTAGCCCAAAGCACGATTTGAGAATCTTCCGATCGGCCCCGGAGCATAATGCTCCGGGGCATATCGCGAA
>CAZVVF010000004.1:6682-19633 GCA_964630575.1 uncultured Burkholderiales bacterium
TGACAAAGTCGGTGACCATGAATTTTATCGAAGAACTCCGACGCAGAGACATGCTTTTTGACATGACACCGGGCACGGAAGAAAAGTTATCAAAAGGTATGACCGCAGGTTATATCGGTTTCGACCCGACCGCCCCCTCCCTGGGAGTGGGAAACCTCGTGACCATAATGATGCTGGTTCACTTCCAGCGCGCTGGCCACAAACCCGTCATTCTGATTGGGGGCGCTACCGGCATGGTGGGTGACCCTTCGGGAAAATCGGCAGAGAGGAATATGCTCTCTGAAGAGGTCATCAGCGAAAACCTAGCCCGACAGCGAAAGCAGCTAGAGCAGTTCCTGGACTTCGACTGTGGAGCCAATTCGGCCATCATCGTGAACAACCGCGACTGGTTCCAGGACTTCGGACTCTTGGAGTTCCTCCGAGATGTGGGTCGGCATATCACCGTCAACTACATGGCCGCCAAGGACTCGGTCAAAAGCCGGATGGAAACCGGCATCTCCTTCACCGAATTTTGCTACCAACTCATTCAGGGTTATGACTTCTACTACTTGGCTCAAAATCATGGCTGCAGACTCCAGATGGGTGGCAGCGACCAATGGGGCAATATCACAACGGGAATCGAACTCATCAGACGCATGGGTGCAGGGGAAGCCTACGCGGCCACTTGTCCCTTGATCAAGAAAGCCGACGGCACCAAGTTCGGAAAATCGGAAGCCGGCAACGTGTGGCTCGATGCCTCCATGACATCCCCCTATCGCTTCTATCAGTTCTGGTTCAACTCCAGCGATGAAGACGTCGTCAAGTTTATCAAGATCTTCTCCATCCGTCGGCCCGACGAGATCGAGGAAGCTATCGCCGAACACCTTCAGGACCCAGGGCGCCGCTCACTGCAAAAGGCGTTGGCCGAAGAGGTCACCGAAATGGTCCACGGCAAAGAAGCTCTAAAGCAAGCCGTGAAGGCCTCTGGCCTCTTGTTTTCCAAGAACAGAGAAGACCTCGACGGCTTCACGGTCGAGGAGTTGCAGGACGTCTTTCAGGGTGTCCCGAGTGGCTGCATCGATCGCGAAAAGCTCAGTCAAGGTATCAACCTGGTTGAATTTCTCATAGAAACGGGTGCCTTTTCCTCCAAGAAAGAAGCTCGCCGCTTGATTCAGCAAGGTGGTCTGAGCATCAATCTCGAGCCCTGCGATTCGCCGGATAGAACCCTCGATCTCAAAGATCTCCTGAACGACAAACTGATCTGGGTCAAGAAGGGCAAGCGCAAAAACCACATCGTGTACTTAGAGACCCTCTAAAGGGCCGAGAGGCGAATCGAACGTAACCTAACGGATGGATAAAAGACTTCGTTGGAGCTTAATCGTGCTGGTTTGCATGTACCTCGGGTACATGAGCCTTATGGTCTGCCGCAACACCATTATTGTGGCCTCACCGGCGATGATAGCCGATCAGAGCTTGAATCTGGACAAGGCCGGCTACGGTCGGCTCATGGCCTATCACTCGGCCGGTGGGGTACTGGGCAAGGCGGTGTCAGGATTCGCCGTTGACCGATGGGGCGGGCGCGCGATCTTTCTCGCCGTGTTGCTCCTCACAGCCGGAACGACGGCAGCCTTTGCCGTCGTCAAAAATTTCGCAGCGATGGTCGGGCTCAACCTCACCGGCCAGGCTGCAAAATCGGGGGGCTGGCCAGCCGTGGCGGCCATCATTCGCTCCTGGTATTCGCCCGATCAACACGGTCGAGTGTGGGGGGTCATCTCCACCAGTTCTCGAGTAGGGGTGATGGTGGCCACCCTGCTCCTTGGCCAACTCATGGTTTGGGAAGTGCCCTGGCGCCATCTCTTTCTGATCTCGTTTGGCTTGGGAGCGATGGTGTTTTTGCTCAGCTTCTTCCTCTTGAAATCGGGCCCTGAGGCGGTAGGCCTGAGCCTTTTGCCCCAGACCACCGGAGCGGAGCTCGAACCTCGACCTCACCCCTTGGATGGCCACACCACAAAGCAAGCAGCCCTGCGGTTTTTTCACAGCAAAAGGGTTTGGCTGATCGCCATCAGCATGGCTCTCACCACGATCCTGATGGACTTCCTGAACTTTATTCCGGTCTACTTAGCCGAGTCCCTCAAACTAGGATCGGGCGTCGCCGGTAAGGCCGCAACGGCCTTTCCGGCTGGATGCTTCGTGGCGGTCTTGGCCGCTGGCTACCTCTACGACAAGCTCTCGAGAAAGAATCGAATCTTCGGGATCGGTGGGATGTTGTTTTCTGGAGTCATAAGCCTTGGAGTCTTGTGGGCTCTGCCTAGACTGGGACTCACACCAGACAACAGCTACTACCTGGCTGTCTTCTGCATTTTTCTTTTCGGACTGGCGGTAGCTCCGGCCTACTACATCCCCATGAGCGTGTTTTCGATCAGCTATGGCGGGCCGTTCTGTGGCTTTTTGATCTGCCTTTTGGATATGTTCGGATACGGTGGAGCCTTCGTGTTCAACTATCTTGGAGGGAGCCTTGCGCAGGAGTTCGGATGGGGAGTCTTCCTCACCACTCTCATGGCCATAACCCTGACCTCCACCATCACGATGGTCAGCTTTCTCTATTTGGAGTCCAAGAGCGAGTAACCCAAAGGCTGGGCACACCGACCCCCAGCGCCACTCGCTCAAGACCGCCGTGGCCAAGGCCACGGCGGTCGCTCGAAGAGAAACACCGTCATCCTACGGCAGCGAGCGCCCTCTCTTCCAAAAGCCTATCTCGCCGCCGTTGGGCTTGAGCAGCAGCACCACTCCCAAGAGTCCCAGCAAGGCGCCGCTACCGAGATAGGGAGAAACGTTCTCACCACCGAGATAGATGCCCAGGAAAACAGCGACGATGGGATTGATATAGGCGTGACTGCTCAAGGTTGCAGAGGAGACATTCGTGATGAGCCAGGTGTAAGCACCGTAGGCCACAAGCGAGCCGAATACGGTCAGATACCCAAGGGCCAGCCAGGCCTTGAATTCGACAGTCGAGAGACTCACGGCCTCTCCGCCCAAATAGCTCAGCAGCGACAGCACTCCACCGGCAAGCATCATCTGTTGCCCGGAGTAGAACATCCAACTCTTAGATTCTGAGCGCTTCTTGGCCCGGATGGAACCCACAGCCCAAGCCAAAGCCGAGAACAAACAAGCCGCAGCACCCAGCAGGACGTTTTCTCCGGAGAAGACCAGCGATGAACCCACCAAGGTCGCCACCCCCAACAAGCCCAACATAAGACCCAACCAGCGCGTCCTGGTCAGTTTTTCATCGCCATCCAAGAGAGTCACCCAGACCGGTGACGTGGCGATGAGCAGGGCCGCCAAACTCGAGGAGAGCCACTGCTGAGACCATGCCACCAGACCCGGTCCGCAGACCAAGAGCAAAAATCCCAAGAGAAAAGCTTCCTTCCATCCCTTCCAAGTACCCCGACTCTCTCCATTCCATCGGGCAACCCCGTACAGGAGCAGGCCAGCCAAGAGAAATCTCGTCCCCACCAGAAAGAGCGGCGGCAAGCCACCTTCGAGCCCGAGCTGGTTACCGAGAAAGGTCGACCCCCAAACCAGATAGACGGTCAGCAGGGCGATACCAGTGAAAATCGGTTTATTCATTTGGGAATACCTCCAGATCTCAAGGTACGAGAAAGTGAAAAAGGAAAACACACCCAGTGCTCGCAAATTGTATACAGTACAGTGTGTCATTTTCTGCAACTGTACTGCCACATTGAAAAGAAACTGTACTGCTATGTCCAAACTGTATGAGCGAGTGGCCGACGAAATTGCCGACCTAGTCAACAAGGGGGTCTATAATTTTGGCGACCGAGTGCCCTCGGTTCGCAGCTTGAGCCGCGAACTAGGGGTCAGCACCACAACGGTTGTGGAAGCCTATCGCCTGCTCGAAGACCAAGGGCTTCTCGAGTCCCGCCCACAATCGGGATACTACGTCACTCGCCACGACCCAGACTCGAGAACTCCCAATCTTCAGTGCCCCAAACCGGCCAGCGCTCTGCCCGTCACCATCGGCGACCTCATCATCAAGGTGATGAACGACAATCTGTGCAAGGATTTTGTCTGTCTGGGAGGAGGGGATCCTGACCCCGAACTCGTCCTCACCTCTCGACTCCAGAAATGCGTGTCCAGAGCCGTCAGCGACAAAGACGGCGTAGCCAGATACGACCTGCCACCTGGTTGCCTAGAGTTGAGGCAGGTCTTGGCCAAAATGGCCGTCTCGGCCGGGTGTCATTTCTCGCCGAGCGACATCACCCTCACCAATGGGTGCCAGGAGGCCCTCAACCTGTGTCTGCGTGCCGTTTGCCGGTATGGCGATGTGGTGGCCATAGAATCCCCCACCTTCTACGGACAGTTGCAAGCGATCGAGATGCTGGGTCTTAGAGTGCTGGAGATCCCCAGTGACCCCACCGGGGGAATGAGCCTCGACGCTCTTCGCTTAGCCCTTGAGGAGATGCCGGTGAAGGCCGTGATGGTAACCCCCAGTCACAACAACCCCACAGGGAGTTGCATGAGCGAGGGCAACCGTCGTCTCCTGGTGGAGACTCTGAACAAGGCCGAGGTACCGCTGATCGAAGATGACGTCTATGGCGATCTCGGATACGGCTCCAAGCGGATCCCGGCAGCCCGCTCCTTCGACACTTCCGGGATGGTTCTCTATTGCTCCTCACTCTCAAAAACTCTAGCGCCTGGCTATCGCCTCGGTTGGACCGTTGCTGGCCGCTATCAGGACGAGGTTCAGAAACTCAAAACGCTTACCAACCTGGCCTCTCCCGCGACACTCGCCCTGGGTGCTGCCTACTACCTTCAAGGCAAGACCTACGAACGGTCGCTGCGCCCGCTGCGCCGGGAATACGCTCGCCGAGTCCGCGCCATGCGAGAGGAAATTTTGACCCACTTCCCAGTCGGCACACGAGTGAGCGACCCTCGTGGGGGCTATGTCTTGTGGGTCGAACTCCCCCCTTCGATCCGAACCCTCGAACTCTACAAAGTGGCTCGTCAGCACGGCGTGATCTACGCCCCCGGCCCACTCTTTTCGGCGGGGAACCGCTACGGCAACTGCTTGAGATTGTGCGCCTCGGTGTGGGGCGAAGCCGAAGCCAAGGCCATTCGCGTGTTGGGACAGATCTTTGCCGAAAACCTTTGACAAGAAGCCGGTTCGGCTCTCAACATCAGACCCCCCGAACAAGCAGGCCTCCAAGACCGTTTCTATAAAACCCTCCCCGTGCAGCCTCCCTTACTTTATCCGCACTTGAAAGTCTAAGCATACAATGATTGATGTCCCCTTCAACGTACCTTACCTAACGGGCAACGAACTGACCTACGTGGGTCAGGTGCTCGAGTCTGGTCACTTGGCCGGAAACGGTCCTTTCACAAAGAGATGCCATCGTTTCTTTGAAGAACGCTACGGTTTCCAAAAGGCATTCCTCACCAACTCCTGCACGGCGGCGCTCGAAATGTGCGCTATCCTAGCCCGCATCGAACCGGGCGACGAGGTGATCATGCCTTCCTACACCTTCGTCTCCACGGCCAACGCCTTCGCCCTGCGCGGAGCCAAGATCCGATTCGCCGACAGCCAGGCCAACCATCCCAACATCGCTCTGGAGCAAATTGAAGCCCTCATCACTCCCCGCACCAGAGCCATCGTTGCGGTTCACTACGCCGGCGTGGCTTGTCCCATGGACGAGATTATGGCCCTAGCCGCCAAACACGGCTTGCTGGTGATCGAGGATGCCGCGCAGTGTGTGGGAGCCACCTACAAAGGCCGACCTCTAGGCTCCATCGGCGATTTGGCAGCCTTTTCGTTCCACGAAACCAAGAACATTCAATGCGGCCAAGGCGGCCTCGCCGTTGTCAACAACCCGAAACTCATCGAGCGTGCCGAGTATGTTTGGCACAAAGGCACCGACCGCTCAAAATTCGCTAGAGGCGAAGTGGATAAATACCGATGGGTCGATCTCGGCTCATCCTTTCTCCCCGGAGAGGCCGTTGCCGCCTCCCTCTGGGCCCAACTCGAAAAGCTCGACGATATCCTGGAAGACAGAAAGCGTTCCTGGAACTACTATCACGAACATTTGCAAAAGTGGCAGTCCCACTCTCTACTCCCAGAGATACCCAGTTGGGCAGAACACAACGCCCACATCTATTATTTGCTCTTTCCATCGATGCGCCTAGCCGAGGAGTTCCAAGCTTTCAGCCGCAAGCTTGGAGTTCAGGCGAGCAGTCACTATCTCTCCCTCCACCTCAGCCCCTACTTCCAAGAACAGCACGACGGTCGAGAGTTGCCCCATTCAGACCGCTTCACCGAGTGCCTGAGTCGGCTGCCGATGTACACCGGCATGAGGCAAGACCAACTGGAAAAGGTTGTCGCTGCCCTCTCTGAGTTCCTCGCAAAGACTCCGCTCATGGAGGCAGAGTCGATCGGTTGCTCGACCAAACCGTAGTGCGAAAAACATCGTTTAGCGAGAGTGAACTCGATGAGACTTTGCAGTCCCTCTATGGAGAAGGGCGCTACGCCGAAGGAGAGGAGCTCTGTTTCGACCTCCTGAATTCGGTGATGCCCGACTGGGAGACCGCGAAGCTCTTTTTGTTGCTCAACCTAGCCGCTCAAGATGCTGAGAGCGAAGCCCTGGGACTGCTCGATGAGCTCTCCGACGAGACGCTTTTCGAAGCCCAGAGATTGCTGGCATTCGGCCACGATACGGATGCTGAAAAAGTCGTGTGCGAGGGGATTGAAGCTTACTTGAGCGATCGCGATAGGCCTCGGCCAGAAGCCTCGAACAAGAGCCAAATCCCTTCGGTCGGCCGCTCCAAAGCTCTGCAAAGGGTGCTTCGGAAGGTTCGCAAATACCGACACCCGTCGGCCAAGAAGGTATCCCCTCCCAAACGCTGAGAGCCACGGCTAGGGTGCCAGAACGCTGGGGCGACTTCCCTCCTTCAGGAAGGTCCAGTCATAGTATCGTGGATTGGGCTTGTCCTCGGTGGTCACCTCACGCAAGAACCGCGCCGTATCGACCTCAGCGTAAATGGTATACCGGGCCTTGGGTTTAGCCCGGTCCCCGACCAGACCCAGGGACGTGATCTGGAGAACCTCGAACGGCTTGTCCTGCCAGGTCGCATCGATTTTGACGGTGTAACTCCCCACCAGATTGCCGTCTAGGTCGTGGATATCTTCGGAGTAGGTGAGGGTCTTGTCGCTGCTGGGTCTGGCCGGGGGAAACGTCACATCCTTGTTGATCTTGGTCCGCACATCCACCAATCCGGCCTGAGCCAGAGCCCGCGCTTGAGCCGCGTTGTTGGCCTGACTCATCTCCTCGTATTGGTGAGACTTCTGGGTCAACAGCCCGATGCCCAAGACCAAGAGGATGGAGAGAACCAGAAGCACTCCTATCAGGGCTGAACCGACCCTTTCTGGCGAGACCAGCCTGGGACTCTGCCTCACGGCAACCACCTGAAAGCCGTGCTCGAAAAAGTCACCACTTTTCGTTTCTCCAGCACCGAAATCTGGATCTCCAGGTGCCGGTCAGCGTCGAGCTTGCAGGCCAAGCCGTCTACCTTTGGGGCCACAATCGATTGAGTGCTCACCCCGTTTTTGGTGGCCTTGCGCAGGAGCGCACCATCCGAAAGACTATAGCTCACCGTCACCCGATCGCTGGGCCGCCAAGGCGTCCAGTTCTTGGGGTCGCTCGCACGGTCCGGCGAATCGGAATCAACGATCTCAAACTCCACCCAGTCGGTGGGAGCGCCTCCCGACGGGACCGTGATGACCACGGCAGTCTCCAGTTCCCGTGTGAGTTTCTCCAGCCCGGCGAGCGCTTGAGCCGTTGAGTCCTTCTCTTCCTGAAACAGGATGATGGTCGCGTACTCCGATGCCGTATCGGCCAAAAGACCGATCACCAAGCCCAAGAGGGCCAAGGCGATCAAGGCTTCCACAAGGGTAAATCCCGCGCGCCGTGCGACCCTTTTGCAGAATCTACGGGTCAAGAGTGATATCCTCGGAGTAGCCGATAATCTCTTGGCCGTCATAGCGAGCCTGCACAGCGACCCGGCAGGTGCCACTCTGTACAAACGTCACACCATCAAAACCACGAGTCTCGTTTCGCAGCCGGGCTGAACTGGTCGTGTTGTCTGGAAAGAGCAAGCCGTTTCCGGTGATCGGCTCCACCCACCAGACAAAATTGACGTCCGGAATGACGTTGCCCTGGGAGTCTTTGGCCTCGGCGACGAGGACCTCTTCGGCCAGTGGCCCGATGTTTTTGTTGGAGATCTTGACCGCGATCTCGGCGAGATCGCTGCTCCCCTCTTCCACCAGGGAGGTCAAGCGATAGACCTCTCGCCCATCGTCCCAGGTGACTGTGACATCCACCAGCGCAACCGAGTTATTCATCAGTTGCTTTTGGTCCGGCTCAAGCACGCTCTGATGACTCGCACAAGGGTTGGCCAGAACGTGCATTCGGGAGCGGACTTGAACCTGATAATCAGGATGGTCAGGGTCGGTAAACGTCTTGTCCAGAACCGCCGGGTCGAGTTTCCCCACCCCGGCTAAACGGGCCGAACTCCGCACCTTGCCCAGCGCATTCTCAGCGATCAAACGAGCCGTCGCCCCACCTTGCACCCGAGTGCTTCTCTGCAGAGCCGAATGGAAGAGGGCGACAATCACAAGCGCCGAGGCCGTGAGCACAAACAGTGCGATGACCGTCTCGATCAGGGAGCTTCCGCCCTGACGTTCGGCCCTCGGGATCACAGCTGTGCGCTTCATTAGAAAGAAATTCGTCCGACCCGGAGAATATCCTGGAGTGACCCCTCTCTAAGCGTTTGGAGCGTAGCCCGTATGACCCAGCTTCTGAAATTTCTCTTCTTACTCTCACTCTGCTTTTTTGTGGGTTGTCAGACCCAAGAAGCTCCCCAGAATCCGGTGACCGAAGCAACCACCTCACCGCCTGTAAAAATGGACGAACCCAAGCAAGCCTCCTCCTCGTCGCGAGAGGCCTACCTCCAGCGAACGGCCGAGGCGCGCGCCAACAGGCCTACGCCGGCGGCGGCCGACACAGCGAGCCTGAATTCCGGCGCCAAGAGTGTCGGTTCGGCGCCCGGGAGGGTGGTCTATCGCGGGGCCAGCGATTCCGTCCCCCAGAGCCTCCTCGATGAACCTGGCGTCATCATCGAGGTCTCCACCGAACGTCCCGACGAAGTCGTGGTACGCAAGCCATAAAACCCCAGCCTCAAAAAGACAAGAAATGGCGCGAAAACGCGCGCTGTTCCAAACGGCAAGTGATGCTGTTCACCGGCCACCTCAGCACCATGCTCAAGAGCGGCGTTGGTGTGATCGAGGCGTTGGACACCTTATCCCATCAAAGAGAAAACCCGAATTTCGGGGCCATTGTCTGTGATCTGAGTGCAAGCCTTAGCAGCGGTGCGTCCTTGTCCCACGCCTTCAGCCTGTTCCCCAAAGTCTTCCCCACTCTCTTTGTGACCATGGCGCGGGTAGGGGAAAATACGGGAAATCTCGCAGAGGCTCTAGACAGTTTGAGGGAATGGACCGAGAAGGACGAGCAGACCCGGCAAAAGGTCAAATCCGCCTTCAGCTACCCGATTCTCGTCATCGCGGTCGCTTCGATCTTGACCATGGTGCTCTTTCAAACCGTCATCCCCAAATTTATGGAGATCTTCGACAACCTCAATGTGGAACTCCCCTGGATCACAAAATTCGTTCTCCTGCTGACGACGTTCGCCAAGAACCCAGGAACCTATATTATCCTGATCGGTGTTGGATTGGCCGGTTGGATCTTCTTCAAAAGAGCCTGGGCGGACCCATCCAAAGCAGCCCTGATGACCCGCGCTTTCATGCGGATTCCGGTGGCCGGAGACCTGATTCAGGATGCCAGCATCGCTCGCTTTGCCAACGCCGCCGAGATGGCCATGGACTCTGGCCTAGACGTCCTGTTGTCGGTGGAGTTGGGGTGTCTGGCTAGTGGGAACCCAGCCATGCAGTTGCAGCGGAAAGAGTTTCTCGCAGCCCTCACACAGGGCGAGTCTCTCTCCTCGGTGATGGCCGATGACCCGCACCTTTGGGGAACCTTTCTGCCCCAAATGGTGAAAGCGGGAGAAGAGGCGGCCGTGGTAGCACCCATGCTGGGCCGAGCCAGAACTCTCCATTCCGACAGAGTCGATTCCACAGTGTCCGACTTGAGCGCGATACTAGAGCCAGTCCTTCTTCTCGGGGTCGCCATCATCGTAGGGATCGTTCTCCTGAGCGTTTTCATCCCGCTCTACTCCGTACTCGGGACCCTGAGCTAGCCTTGTTCACCTTTCGCTTCACCGTCCAAGACCCCAAGGGCAACCTCAGGCGTGGCAAGATAGAGGCCAAGAGCGAAAGTCACGCTCGCAAAGCGATTGAGGCCAGAAAGTATCAAGTCGTGAGCCTGGAACCCTTCAGCGAGGGCGAGCTGGAGTTTAAGGAGCCGAAGGGAAGGTTCAAGGGCCTTAAATTCGACCCGCCTGCCCAGACCGACTACATTCCCACCCTATCCGAGCGAGTCTCAGACTTCTTCCAAAACGAATCTCTCCTCTGGAAAGGGGTGGCCTTCTTTTGCAGCCTCGGCCTCATCGTGTTCGTCTTGAGCTTGTCCCTCAACGGCTTTTCCGAGTCCGAGAGAAAGCCAGCTCCGCTCCACACGATCACGATTTTCGGACAGTTGAGTCAGCGCAACTTGCCGCTCCAGGAGTCGGACAAGCTAATCGTCAATTTTCCGGACCTACCCCTACGAAAATCATTCCCGGCCTCAAGCGTGACCGAGGAGCGGGGAGCCTACCAGCTGAGGATAGAGTTCGAATCGACAAAAACCCCGGTCACCGCCGAAGTGATCCTACAGAGTCCTCATAGAAGCGAAGCCCGAACAGCGAGCTTCCCTCTTTCCGGTCAGCCCTTAGTGGGGAAAGCGCCCAAGCTCTAGTAGATTTTTACCAAGCGGCCCTCGAAGCCAATAAACATTCCTACCGGCTTCGAGGACATGACACATCCTACTAGAACTTAAATAAGATGGGGAAAAATGGGCTCAAGCGAGGATTCACTCTTTTCGAGATCATAGGGGTCATGCTGGTACTAGCCATTACCTTCGGGGTTTCCTTCGTTGCCCTCCGGTCGCCCAGACGCACCTCTTCCCCAGACTCTGCCGCCCGCGTCTTGTTCTCGGTCCTCCAGTCGGCTCAATCCGAAGCTCGCGCCAAAGACATGCCCATCGGCGTTGCCTTGGCCTCAGATGGGCAAGAAGCCGCCACCGGTGTCTATATTCTCGAAGGCCACGTGATGCCCAAGATCACCAAAACCATCGACTTTCAAAACGACTTCGAGGGGACCTACGTTACTCAAGGCGTGTGGGGAGGAACTCCCAGCACGGCCCAACCCGACACCGGTGATGGATTTCTCATCGACGCCTGGAGCCCGCCCCGCAGCAAAGACCCGATCCTAGTCTTTCTACCTTCCGGCCGAGTGGTGAGCAACGGTCTCGCCCATATCGAAGGCGAGTACCGTCTTGTTGTGGGAACCGCTTTCGCTCTCAGCCCTACAAAAACGCTCGGAACCGCCCCCTCCTATGTCCTTTCAGGCGCGCTAGACCCGAGCACCATCACCGTGAGCCAGTCCGGCGAGATCGACTTCTACAACGGCTGGCCCTCTGGGTTCGCGCTCCGCGAGGCCGGTAGCAAGCCCTCTCTAGGGTCCATGCCCGCTCGCAGTCTACCGAGCAGCCAGTCCCCCGAGATCATCTCCGTGAACGCCAATCCTACCCAGAGCACTGGAACCAAGGCTCCGCTCAACGGAGGCCTCAATTTCACCGTTGATGCTTGGAGCCCCGAGGGGGAGGCCCTCTATGCCGAATGGTCAGGGGAGGGAGACTTCTCCTCCACCGGACCGGTGCCCCTTGAGTGGCATCCTCTCGAGGCCGTGTGGAGAGGCAATATTGAGTGGAAGGTTCCCAAGGGATTGACCGAGGGCGACAGCGTGGAACTCTCCGTCAAAGTTTCAGACCGGTTCGGCAACGCCGTGGTCAGCGGCAGCAACAAGATCGAAGCGATCAAAATAGAGATCTCCCGCCCTGTGGGCAAGGTCGTCTACCGCGTCACCGACTCGGTCGAACAGATCAAAGATGACGGTACCGACAAGCGCACGCTCTTCACCGAGGACTTCGAACAGCCACGCTGGTCACCCGACGGAACCAAGCTCGTGGGAATCCATCGGGGAACTGGGTCCACTCCCGATACCCTCGTCATGGCCCATCCTGGAGCCGGTACGGTCAAGACCTTGGCCAGCACCGGTTCTAGTATTTCTGAAATCAAATGGGCACCAAACGGAATGCGCGTGTCCTTCCTGTCCCACGTCGATGGCCAGACCGAACTCTTTGTGGTGGGGGCCGACGGCAGCGGCCTGACTCAGGTCACCCCCAAGGACAACAAGAGCGTTTATGCTGGATACAACTGGTCTCCCGATGGTCAGAGACTGGTCTACGGTGAGCGGACCGGCAACAAGATCAGTTCACAGCGAATCTTTACCGTTGACGTGGACGGTGGATCTCCCGATATGTTGATTGACCGGGAGGCTCAGTGGCCGGTTTGGGCCGGTGGAGAAGACCGTATTATCTTCTGGGAACGAGAGACGGGCACCAAGATCATGAGCATGGACCCTGACGGTGGAAACCTCACCACCGAGATCGACCTAGACGGCATCGTCAGCGGCTATTGGTGGAGCACCGGTACAACCCTCGGCTTGTCAGCCGACAGGCGCTACATCTCCTTCGAGGCGAGCGCATCCGGCACCCGCTCTCAAGGCATCCACTGCTACGATCGGGTCAGCAAGAAACTTGTCACCGTTCCCAATTCTACCCGACCGACCTCAACCATGGGCCTGTGGTCTCCAGATCCCAACAACGAACTCGTCCTCGTCAAGAACAGTGG
>CAZVVF010000005.1:0-15011 GCA_964630575.1 uncultured Burkholderiales bacterium
ATGAGGGAATACCACACTCGTCCGGCAAAACCCGTGTTATGATAACCCTCAAGAAGCACGGCGACATCAAAGAGATCGCTCTCAATGACGGCAAAGTCAACGTTCTCAACGAGCACTCGCTCGGTAAACTCCAGCAAGCCCTGAGAGACTCCCAGGATGCCAAAGCGATCGTCTTAACAGGTGTCGGCAAGTGCTTCTCTGCAGGCCTCGACCTCAAGCGCCTCCCCACCCTCAACAAGCCAGACCTACTGGCTGTTTTGGAGCTGTTCTCAGAGGTCATTGTCCAGCTGTTGAACTATCCTCGGCCGGTCATTGCTGCGATCAATGGTCACGCTATTGCAGGCGGTGCGGTGCTATCGCTGTGCTGCGATCAAAGCATCGGAATCAAGCGAGAGGTCAAGATCGGGCTCAGCGAAGTGGCCGTAGGCATGCCCCTACCGAGTCTGGTGGTCGAACTCGCCCGCCATCGACTCGCCCCAACCAAGCTCACCCAAGCCCTCCTGTTTGGCCAACTCTACAGTTGGGAGCAAGCCCTCGAGGTGGGCTACCTCCATGAAGCCGTTGAGCCGGAGCACCTCTTGGACCGCGCCCTGGATCTGGCCCAGCAGGTCAGCACCCTCCCGGGCCCGGCCTACCAACAAACCAAGGCTTCGCTCGTCGGGAATCTGCCGCAAAAATTGGAAGCCGAGGCGATCGGCTCCTTTTTGACCGATCAAGCCCAGCAACACATGGCGCGCTTCAAAAGCTAGAAACCGCACTCCCCATCCCCAGCCAGAGAGAGGGGGTCAGCCGTGATGTCGATCGCTCCGGTGTTCAAGGTTGTTAAGAGCCCGAGCTGTTCGACCTTGAAGATGGTGCCATTGTTCGTCAAGCGATAGCTGTTGTCGTTCTGATTTCCGTCCAAATCGAGGCACACACTCGCGCTGTCATTGGCCACGATCTCCACAGCCCGACCGGCCTGCTGATTGAGCATAAGATTGTTGAAGAGTCCCGCCACAAGAGCGCTGGAATCGTCAGCGGTCATCAGAATCGCGCTCTGGGTATTGTCTTGAATGGTGTTGAAGCCGATGTTGACAGACAGCGTCTCTTGGCCCTGGAGAGCCACAGTCACACCACCGCCGCAGTTCTCTATGAGATTGTCTTCCACCAACCAATCGCCGCTCGCCCCATCGAGATTGAGAGCGTAGCCGGCGACGTTGATCAGGTCGCACTGAGAGACCTCACCACTGGAAGCACCAAAGCCGCTGACCCGACCTCCGTCTATCTCTAGTCCTCGGAGCACGCAATTGTCGGCTAGGTTGACCGGTCCGGTGAGTGTCGGGCGGATCGAGCCTTGGAGATTGACCTGCTCGAAACCCTCACCGACTAAGGTTTGACCTGCCAGCAAGTTGATGGCCCCGGCATAGGCTGCGCCGCTACCCTCGCGCACGACCACCGTACCGTTTGGACCTGCCGCCGCTAGTGCGGACTGAACGGTGGCGTACGGTGAGCCGGTGACACCAGATCCGGTAGCATCGTTCCCGCTCAGGCTATCCACCACGAAACCGTTGCTAGGCGGTACATTCACCGCGATAATCACGTTTGCCACAGAACTGCCGTAATCGTCTTCAAGGGTGTAGTCAAAGAAGTCTGTACCGGTAAAATTCGCTGGAGGAGTGTAGCTGAAGGAACCATCCTCGTTGACCACCAGAATCCCGCCGGAGGCGGTTTCTGACGGAGCCTTGAGCTCGAAATCATCACAACAGATAAAATCGTTGGCCAGAATCCCGTTGGCTTCGCCAACCGTGAGCGACTGATTCTGAAAGGTGCTGTACTGATCATCGATAGCGATTAAGTCGTAGCCATAGTCGTCGTCGTAGTAGACATCGCCAACCAGAATGTCATCAACACCGCCGCCGCATCCACAGAGGACCACGACAACCGCTAGTATCAACAGAATCTTTCTCTTCATAAACACTCCCAATCGTCGATAATTGTAACTCTCTATCGACCAGGTCTGTGTGACAGCCCCTGACAATCGATTCTCTCGACCTGTGAGAAGGCCCTCTGAGAGCGAGCCTGAAGCAACTTCCCACCCTGTGCTTGCGGAGAGACCCCATGACCCCATCGACACTCTATTCTGAAACCCACGGTCGAGGCGACGCGGTCCTTTTGGTCGCTGGCGTGGCGAGCGACAGCCCCAGTTGGCAGCTCCAGACCATGGCCCTCTCGCAAACCATGCGCGTCATCGTCTTTGACAACCGCGGTGTCGGCCGGAGCCCTCTGACCGGCGAGGCCCTCAGTATCGAATCGATGGCTTCTGACGCCATCGAGATTCTAGACCGATATCAACTCGAGAAGGTTCACGTCGTGGGTCATTCCATGGGAACCGCGATCGCTCAAACCATGGCCAAAAGGCATCCGGAGCGAATCTCCAAGATGGTCCTGGCGAGTCCCATCGCCAACCTCGACGCCAAGAGCCGGATAGCTCTTGAAGCCTGGGTTCTAGCTCTCAAGGAAGAGGTTTCCCACGAGCTGTTCTGCCGTCTCCTCTTCCCTTGGCTCTTCAGCGAGCAGTTTCTGGCTCAACCCGGAAACTTTGAGTTCTGCTGCCAGAGTTTCGAATGCAATCCCTACCCCATCACTCCAGCGGGGATCGAGGCTCAAGTGGACGCTTTGAGAAGCTTTGACTCCCGGGGCTGGTTAGCCACCATCCAGACCCCAACCCTAGTCTTGACAGGGGAGCGCGACCTCCTCACCCCACCAGAGCAAGCCCAGAGTATCACCAGCGCTCTGGCCAACGCCAAATTCACCGAGATACCTAGAGTTGGACATTCTTCCCAGGTCGAAGACGCCGATTTTTTCAATCGAACGGTGCTGAACTTTTTGGCCCGATAAACTCAGTCAGGTAAAACGTGTCCGGGCCGCTCCTAGTCGAGAGTCTGAGTGGGGATTAGCACAGGGATGGTTCAGTTGGGTCTCAAGATGATCGAAACGGTTGCCGAGGACGGTCGTAGGTCGTACTTCGCCTATTCCTTGCGATTCACGCCCCGCCATTGGTGGCTCTCGACTTTCATTGGGTGTTGACATTCAAAGCGAGCGAGTGGATGCGGGCTCCATACTTATTCGGTCAGAGAGTACGCACTGCTGGTGGCGTAAACCCTCTTTGTCGCTGGCCGAGACGTGGACTAGAAAGGGCGGCGGTGGCGAGAAGGTTCGACGGCGCTGCATTGTCTCACCGCATTCGGGACATTTTTGTGGGACTCAAGCCTGACCTCGAGAATCTGTTTTCTTCTTAATGCCTGGGCGGTCCAAGCTGTCCTCAAAGTCTTGACGGAGCACTATCGATCCTTTGGAAAGAAGAATTCATAATGTTTCTCACCAATTTCGTCGAGCTTGCCTTGACCGATGGGAGTGGGAAACTTTGCCTCCATAGGCTTTCCCCCCCTATGGCCTTCCAACAACTGGAACCTTCGATCTCTCCACAACTTGTTTTTGAACTTGTACCTCGCTCCATTCGCCATGGTCCATTTGCTCCAGAACACGACGACATCTTTGGAGGGGCGAGTCACTGTAGCCGGGTGTATGTAGTGTACGCCTCGCTTCTTATCTATGTACAGGTACTCCCAATTGTCGCTAGGTTGAGCACAGACACCTGAGGTCAAGAACAGATATATCGAGATCAGCGTTAAAAAATATCGCATCCTGACGGTTTCCGGTTCTGCTGTTTAGGCTCCCCCCAAAAACGACTCAACCTCAATCAACGACCTCCCTTAGGTCCTCGAGCCCTTCAGCTGAGGCACCCGTTCCGAGGCTAAACCCAAATTTGAATCCTCCAACTTCAAATAATGCGACGTCTCTTTCATAAGGTCATGAAAGCTCGCTCCATCGGATGCCTAGTCGGCCTCACAGAACTCCGTGAGTGAACTATTGAGACCTTCCAACATCTGTTCGGTGTGAGTGTTGAAGAACTGGATCCCGTGATAGAGCGAGGGGTTCTCTTCTGCCACTTCTGCCGCTGTTTTGATCTGCTAGGTAAATATCGTACTAGCGTACCTTACCCAAGAGATCAAAGGAAAACTTGGAGCGAGACACGTGCTGTGCTAGCACGGCCAAGAACTCGCTGGCGTGCCATAGGTGTGGCCATAGAATTGAGGCGAGAGCAACGGACAAGGGGCATGATGGCCTCCAAGAAAATGGTCCCGCTCCCGCGCAGGCTCGTTCCTAAACATCATACCTGCGGCGATGCTTCCTGGAGATTGCCGGGTCGCGAACTTGTCTTGGGTTCCCCGCCGCAGATGGACATTCCCCAACAGGGGGTTTATCCGATTGATGTCGCCGAGACAACAATGTGTTCCAGAATGCCTATCTAGTGCCATTTGAGATTCAATGTTACCCTTTGTACGAAGGAGCTAATATGTCTATACGCGCCGTAAAAAGCATGTCCCAAGCCCGCCCAACCCTAGAGGGTGCCGGTGTTCATCTCCATCGTGCCTTCGGCTTCCGGGACCCCACTGAGTTTGACCCCTTTCTTCTTTTCGACGATTTCCGCAACGATGTCCCGGAGCACTACCTCAAAGGCTTTCCTTGGCACCCTCATCGTGGAATAGAGACCATCACCTACGTTCTTAGTGGAGAAGTGGAGCACAAGGACAGCCTGGGCAATCGTGGGTCCTTGGGCGCCGGTGACATTCAATGGATGACCGCCGGCAGCGGGATCATCCACCAAGAGATGCCCCGTGGCGATGCCCAAGGTCAGATGCACGGATTCCAGTTGTGGGCCAATCTTCCGGCCGCCCAAAAGATGACCGCGCCTCGCTACCAGGATGTCGCTTCTGGAGAAATTCCTGAGATTACCGATGACGACGGAACACAGGTGAGAGTCTTATGCGGAACCTTCTGGGGCCAGACTGGCCCCGTAGACGGCATCGCGGCAGACCCGCAGTACCTAGACATCTCTCTGCCTCCCAACACCAAGCGGACGTTGCCCGTGGAGACCACCCGTCACGCCTTCGCCTATGTCTTCTCCGGCGACGGGAGGTTTGGGCACGCCTCAAAGCCCAGTCCTGTGCTGGTCGATCCCATGGCCGAGAGCGAAACCGCCATAGCGACACTGGCCAAGAATCGACACCTCATACACTTCGACCGTGGCGACGAGATCCAAGTGGAGAGCGGTCCCCACGGAATTCGCTTTCTCCTGGTCTCGGGCAGGCCTCTCAAAGAACCCGTTGCCTGGAGCGGTCCGATCGTCATGAACACTCAGGCCGAACTTCGACAAGCCTTCGAGGACTATCGAAGTGGGCAATTCATCAAGAAGAAATAGAACACCTCACACAGCGAAAGGAAAAAACTATGGGATACTTTCAAGATGGTCAGTGGAGAACGGGTTGGTATCCGTCGGATACATCGGGCCGCTTCCTCAGGCCTCCGACCACGTTTCGCCAGCAACTTCAAACCGAGGACATCGCGCCAAACCGCTACCACCTCTATGTCTCGCTGGCTTGCCCTTGGGCCCATCGCACGCTCATCGCCCGCGAGCTTCTCGCTCTGCAGGATTACCTCTCGGTTTCGGTGGTCGATTGGTATCTCGACGATGACGGCTGGGCCTTTAGAGAGCGTGAGGGGGCAACGCGTGACTCGGTGCTCGGCCACGACTTTCTGCGCCAGGTCTACCTCAGTGCAGAGAGCAACTACTCTGGCAGGGTCACGGTGCCGGTTCTGTGGGACAAAGAAGGCCAGCGGATCGTCAACAATGAGTCGCGCGAGATCCTACGTTTGATGAGCCGAGTGTTCGCCCCCTTTGGAAACGGCAGAGACCTGTTGGCCTCGGAGCCGCCCGAGCGGATCGATGAAATCCTCGATGCGATCTACGAACCGATCAACAATGGTGTCTACAAGGCCGGCTTTGCCCAGAGTCAAGAAGCCTACCAGGAAGCTGTCGACACCCTCTTTGCCGAACTCGACCGGTGGGACCGTGTGCTGGGGAGTCGAGAGTACCTCGCCGGCGAGAGCATCACAGAGGCCGACATCTGCATGTTCACCACCCTGATACGCTTTGACCCCGTCTATTTCGTCCACTTCAAATGCAGCAAGCAGAGAATCGCCGACTACAAGAATCTGTCACGATACCTGACTCAGCTCTACGAAATACCGGAGTTTCGGACCACCGTCAATATGACCCATATCCGCCACCACTACTTCGAGAGCCACCGAACGGTCAATCCCTTTGGCCTCGTTGCCGCAGCGACCCGCGGGACAGTGGGCTTGTGAGGTGAAGGCGCCCCCTCTAGGAGACGGCGTGGCGCTTTCGAGTGGGACGCCTAGCTTTTCTCTTTGCCGAGCGAGCGGCTCAAATCGTCGGCCAAAATCCGCATCAACTCGAAGTCTCGAACAGCGTCCGGTCTCTCAAGGCAGGCTCGCAGACGGTCATAGAGTTCGGGGTCGGCAATTTCGTAGTGCTCGAGGATCTCATGAAAGTAGACCTCCTGAGCGCCATCCTCCAGGTATCGTTTGACCCGAAAGAACCAACCTAGCAAGACCATCTCAAGATCCTCGGATGGTAACTCGAAGGTACAGATACGGGACAGGATGAGAGCCGCCGACCTCTTCATTCCATCGTGGAAATATCGCTCTTGAAAACCGACATCAGCGATCAGGTCTTCACTCCCCCACACCGCGCGATCGGCCACCAAAGACATGGCCTGAAGTGGAGACACGAGATTGAGAAAACAACGAAGGCTGGCCCGGCCCAGAAGCCGAGGCTGATCGCTGTGTTCACAAACCGCCCGGACCAGGTCTCTGGGAAAGCAACTCACCGAGTTGTCCTCGACCACCACCAGACATTCCGATGCATCGAAGGGACTCGCGATGACACCAGCGAGTTGACCTCGCCAGGGATTCAGCCAGTGTGGCAAGGGGCAACTCGCGACTCGCTGCTGCAGGCTCCAGGGTCGGTTGGGAGCATCCCATTCAAGATCGCGACAGGCCTCCTCGACTCGGGTGCAGACGGCGCTTGCCAACTCCCAGGGATCAGACTCGAGGGGGGCTTGCTTTTGTCCGCAATTTTTGAAGATCTTCTGGGCCAGGCGCTGCCGCTCAAGCCGCTCCCAGAGGGTGATGTTGGGCAGAAAAATGAAGACGTAGTCCGACAAGGCCTGTGCTGTCTTCTCCAGATCAGAGGGCGGCCTGAAGGGTCCCACCTCAGGCCCGAAAACCGCTTGGATCTGGCAGCGATCGTGGACCAGGCTCAGCCACTGTCGAAAGTGTGGCTCAGCCAGAATCTCTACCTCGCCTAAGATTGGAACAATTCTCCGCAGTCTTTGGCAGCCTGCCCGAACCCGCCTCAGGAAGCGGAAACGTTCTTGGTCGTCGTGAGTTTGCCTCAGAACCAAAACAAAATCGAGATCGCTGCGACCTGGAACATAGCAGCCGCGAGCGTAACTCCCGCGAACGTAGAGGCCCACCACCTCACCGTGGAGACGCGCCCAAAGGCCCAGCCCTCCAACTATCGAGCGATAGACCCCTCGATAGAGTTGGGAGAATACCGGGTAGGCGGAGGTCGCCAGAACCAACTTGCGGAGTGTTCTCTTCAAGGAGTGACTCGACCCTTGGGATCGGGGTTCTCCGTTGAGGACCAGATACCAATTCCCATACTGGTTGGGGAAGCTGAGATCTCAAACTTATGGCCCTTGAGTTCCTTCCAAAACTTGACCACTCCAGGGCCGAACCTCTGCTCCTTGATATCGTGAAAGACCAAGAAGCGATGGGGGGCAGCCCGATTGATCTCAAAGTCCCGCTTGACGCCTTCGTAAGTGTGGTCGCCATCGATAAAGACCACATCCATGGGTCCCAAGGCCTCTCTCCATTGGAGAAACTCCGGACTCCACGAAGAGGCCCTCAACTGATGGATATCGGGGTCAAAGCGTATCTCCAAGCCAGCCTCCTCGGCCCAGCCGAGATCGCAAGCCGCAACCTTCTCGAAAGCGAGTTCTCGATGCAGGAAGTTTATCAGTCGACCCGTCCAACTCCCAATCTCCAAATAGCGACGGATGTGAAACTGCTTGAGCCAGGCCAGATACTGTTCGAGTTCTTCGCTGTTCTGCCAGATCACATCATCGCAGGGACACCCGAGCAAGGTCAGCCTTCGGATATCCGAGCTGTCGGCCACACGTGTTCTGTCTGTTCTCACAACCTCGCTAGGCGGCTTCGGGTTGTGTCCCAGCGTCAAGACCACCGGCGCGCTGTTGTCGTGAATATCCACCTCGACGGTACACTCGCCCAACTCGTGACTAGCCTGAATCCGATGACGCCCTTTGAAAACCCTCACCTGAGCCTGCCCGTCCGAGTCGGTTCGAAGCGAGTGGTGCGACGACCACGTCTCTCTCATCAAGGAGAGCAAGATCTCGCCCTTCGGCTTGAGTTTCCAATCGTTGTCGAAGACAAGAGCGTCACCGTGCCAATGAACCTTGTCCCAAAAATTCCAAATGTTGATCGCGGAAAGTCCAGGAAAGCTGAAAAGGGCCAGCAGGAAATCCTCGAAGGCTCGGTCATCTCCCCCACTCACATCGAGTTCCGTTACGCGAAGGTCCCAATCGTCGCCCGACAGACGCGCCAGGGTATCGAGAACTTCTTTGGGGCTGGGAATAAAGCCCCGAAGATGACACTCAACACCCAACCCTAGCTTGGCTGAGGTGTTGCGAGAGAGCTTTTGCATAAACTCCCTGACGGGCTCCACCACCTCGGCATAGTGGCCCCCAACGGATAAGATACGATCTTGATTCACCACGAAGCGACAGCCTGGGGAGAGTCTTGCAGCTTCGTTGAACCAACCGGGTACCGACTCTGGGTCGATGGCAGAGAGAAGGTCCGTGACCCAGAACGGCTCGTTGAAAAGGTCCCACTCAAAAATCGATTCGCCAAGCTCCGGAAAAGTAAGAGTGCTCCGCAAGCGCTCTAAAACCACAGAGTCGATGTCCGATTCCCTCCGCAGCTCTTCAGGAAGATGGACCCATCCACCGGAGACGAGAAAATGTCCTCTGACTCGAAACCCCTTGTCCAGCAGCCAGCGCAACGCTTGAATAGCCCTCGACCGCTCCAAGGGATTCGCCCGATGCCAACCCCGCCAGTTCAGTTCACGCTCTGGTATCACCGTATTGAAGCCCAGTTTTAGGAGTTCTTCCCTATACCGAATCGCCTCCGGGCTGCTCTCTCTGATCATCCTCTCATCGACGGCTGTACCAAAACCGAACTGGTGACCGAGTTGACGCGACTCTATTTGGCAATCTGGGATAGGCCGACCCTGTGAATCCTGTACCAAGATCGAGAGCGGAGCCTTTCGGCACTCCTCTATGCGCTCGTAAGCACTCTCCTTCCAACTCTCATCACAGGCCGGGCGCCGCGTCCTTTTCGGACTTGAACCTCGCCCGCTCCAGCAAGCCAATGGCCCCACGCAGAACTCTCCCCGCCCCTCCAGCCTGAGGCGGATTCGAGGGGCCGACAAGTCGCTTGGTAGTGGGATCTCAAACTGTTCCCGAGACCAGTCGGGACCTGCCAAACAGAATCGGTAGGAGAGAGCCTTCTCACAGTCTTCGCTGACGATGTCGACCTGGATCGGCATGACTTCATCAGCCTGGAGACAGAGGTTCAAGTGGAGACTCTGGCCAGCTTCGAACTCTCCGTGAAGAAAGTAGCACAGCCCCGCTCTAGACTGGGCCGATAGAGCTAGACACTCGGAGAAGGCCTGTCCCTCAACCGGCTTTCGCACAGACCGAACCTGACCCCACGGTTTCGCCGAGTCGAGGCCTCGGCCCAAAACCGGTGGAAGCCTCCAGACCACATTGCTAAACGATGAAGAGAGGCCAAGATGGTAGTCGTCGGGGGGCTGAGAACAATCGCTATCCTCCCAATCGTGAGCCGAGACGTGCCGCGAATCGGGCAAGAGTTGACGGTACACTTCAGAGCCCAGGTTGAACAACGCCAAGCCACCGAGTTCCAACCTCTGTGGACCATCCTGAATCAGAAGTTGATAACGAAAACGACCCGAGAAAAAATCCTCTTCGATCTCAAAAGGCAGCCAGACCTGGGTCCACCCGACGTTCGACTGGGTGGGCCAATAGAGGAGATTGGTGTAGGGTTCATCGCTGCCCTCCACCATATGAATCACCGAGCCAGGGCAACCTTGCCCACTGCGAATCCAGGCCGTGAGAACCCAGAGCGATCCCTTCTTCGCGTCCTCTAAGATGGGCAAACGGACCTGGTAGTCAAACGGCTTGGGAGGTCGACGAGGCACTGAGATTCGAATGACATCAGGCAGCGGTATGCTGGAGGGTTCAGCCGGCTCCCTAGTCAGGCCCTGGCTCACTTGAACCGGACCCAAGGCAACAGGGTGAGCCGCTGCGCTGCAGCGCCGCAGCCTCGCCTGCAGCGTCTCCAGATAGAACGACCGAGCGTCTTCACTGAAAATAGACACAGAAAACCTCCAAGCAAAAACTGCCGGAGCCTAAAAACTTGACCGTTCTCACACGAGCGAGATCGAAGTCTGGAGGTCCCAAAAATTCCCTCAACGGCAGAATGAAGTCCTGTTCCTGGCCCACCTTTAGGCCTCTCTCAAAGAGCTTGATCTCCTCAGACTCGTGCTCCACACCCTGACCATCTTGGCTGACCAGTTGAATCACCACATCACCGGCCGGGCCTTGGGCCAGAACACTCAAATGGAGGCTCCCCCACGGGCGGACATCGATGGGCCCCCAATTGGGCTGGAGGGCTGTTAGGCCGATGATATAGTCGCGCCCTTCAAGGCCCTGAAGAAGGAGCCGTGGCTGCTCTTTGTCCTGGCGCATAGGGATGTGATGGTTCGCGCTCCGTTCGACGTTGTCACACCAAGAGGCTGGAAAAGCCTCGCGAAAGACTTGAGAGGGCTGGAACACCAGATAGCGTGAAGCCATCGCTTCTTCTTTCTTGGAAGCGACCTCCCGATCGCGCCATAGGAGCGAGCGTTCTGAGGGCCAGTCCGGAACCTGTCTCTCGGGTAGCTCCAGGGTTGGGAGGTCTCTAAAATCGTTGAGAACTCCGAACCGCTGGAGGATTTCGTCCGCTTTCTCATGGGAGGTAAACTCCGATCGCGACTTCAGCACCGATCGCTCGGGACAGCTAGCGTCGCGCCAGGCCAAAAGCCTCTGCTCATCGACCCTCACCAACTCAGGGATGGGCCGGAGTTTACTGAGCGCGCGTCTGACCTCGTTGTAGTGGCGATCGGCGGCCGGGCCATGGTGAACATGCACAAGATCGACAGGCACCGCATCTAGGACCGCTCGCTGCCTCAGCACTCGATGAATGTCCCTATACCAAGGCCAATCCCAGAGGCTCGTGTCGTACTCGGCACCAGGGTGGTTGAGGTACTCGGTCACCAGAGCACTGTCGCCGGCGCACTCCAGGCAATAGGGATTGAAGCCCTCTCCCATTTCCAACATTTTGCGATGAAAGCCCCAACACAGTCCGGGGTTCATGGGCAAATCCGTTTGGAAGTCGAGCGCCCAAGCTGAGCCGAGTGAAGCGAAGGAGAACTCGGGATCGACGCTATCGCGGACCACTCGATACCCGTGCACCGCTCTCCTCGGGTCCTCCTTGAGCTTGTCTCGAATCTGGCGAAACCAGGAGCGGTCCTCGGCGTAGATATCCGCGTCGGTAAACAGGTAGCACGCGTAGTCGCCCAAAGCGCTCGCCCGCTTCCAGGCGAGGTTGAACATCGCTTCCTTTTGAAAGAGATCGCGATTGTTCTCCCCACCGATGACGCTGAGGTAGCAGAAGCGCTCCAAGAGAGCCTCGGGAAGCCTGCTCTCTTGGCCAGGCTCAAGGAGTTCTATGAGATAGTGGTCAGCGAAGAGATCCTGCTTCAACTGCTCTTCGAGACCCTTGAGACTGGCTTTTAGACGCAGGGGACAGTCGCCGAAAAGACAGGTGATTACGGCCGTGTCGGCTCTCTCCTCAGGGCTATACAGAGTGAGTTCCTGGACCTGCCCCGAGTCCAGAGCACGCTTCATCAATTCGTAGTTGTACGCGCCAGCAGGCCCCGGGTCGGCCACATTCCAAGGCTTGTCGTGTTTCCGGCGAAAAAGTCTGCCGGTGAGTCTTCTCACGGGGACCAACTCCCGTAGGATCCAAGAGTAGGCCTGATCCCACCAAGGCTCTCCGATGATGAAGTCCGGCAAACAATCGCGGAACTCCTGATAGAAACTCTTCCGCAGCGCAAGCCCGTCGAGCCCCGCTAGATAGGGGGCGTTCGGATTCTGGAACAACTCCTCTAGGTCCGCCGGGTCACCCTCCACATCCAACCTCTGATATTCCACCACCGTCGCCCTCAGTTCGGCCAACTCGCGGTAGAGATCGGGCCGGACGCTGCAATCTCCGCTGCTGTAAAAGAGCCAATCGTCGGGACCTGCCATCTCAGAGACCATGTCGAACAGGTCCTTGAGGTAGGGCTTGCCCCGAGTGTCGCCGAGAGCTGTAGAATCGCGAAGGATCGGTTCAGAGAGCCAACCGGGATGGGACCACCCCTCACGAACTCCGGCAACGAACTGCACCAACTCCGTATCGGCTTGCTGGATACTCTGGAAGAACAAATCCTGGCTTTGATCGAGAGACGACTCCCCTTGATCGATGCCGATCACGTGCCAAATCATCATAGCTCTTTTGGGTTGGCCCAAACGCGGGTGTGTCGGTTCTTGTCGATCCCCTGAACGGTCCAGCCCAACTCGTCGAAGAATTTTGCGCACTCAGAAACCACGAGCCCACGGCAACCTGTGATCAAAATGGTCTTGCTCACCCTCGCTCCAATCCCATACTCGAAAGGCGCCCTTCTGGTCACAAAGAGTGTCTCCTGTACTCTTCGGCGTGGAAAAGTCAGTACCGAGCTCCGTTTTCTCTGCCGCCAAAACGGATCACTGCGCTCCTTGAGGTGGCCCTCGACGCTCTCTCAAGAGAGAGAGCAACGAGAGCTTTGAGTCAGCGGACTCTAGGCCGGCCCAAACAGTTGTCTGAACTTCTCTCGGGAGAGAGCCTTGCGTGAGTAGAAAAGCTCTCCGGCAACCGAGCGTCGCTCGCGGTCCGAGGCCTCAAGCTTCGCATAGCTGTGTATACAGAGTCCGATTCCCCCCACCAAGGCGACCCCTCCGATACCGGCCAAGCCTAGCCCCATCGATTCCGTGGCAGACAAAAGCGAGAGGGCACCACCAGCGAGCGTGGCTAAACCCGCGGTCGTGGTGAAGGCTAGAGACAGGGTCGCCCGATCGCGATATCGGTTGGTCTGGGCGCTGAGATCGTGAACCGATTCTTCCAGTCGCTCCACGCTCTGAGCGAGAGGAGTAGGGTTTGAGGCTTGAGTTCCGGCTGCTCTCCAAGAGGGAATAAACATACCCCCACTGTCCCAGAGCCCCCCTGAACTCCGTATGGAAAACGAAGCAGATTCTTTACATCCAGTTCACGAAAATGTCGAATTTCTTGAGCCCAAAAAGAAAATTTCCCCAAAGCTTGGGTGTAGGCTCTAGAGAGACAACCGGAGTTGATGCAGGCACACTCCGTACTATGGAGGTTACCGTGAATCCGATCTCTCAGAACTTTTCAACAGCGAGGCCCCGGCCAGCCCCTGAGGGTATGAAGCCCTTGTTCCAAAAAGAAGAAACCCCAACAGCTCAAGACAGTGTGTTCTTTCGTCGTGGTGACGACGTTCAGAGCAACGACTGGTCCTGCCACCTGGACCGATTTAGGGGAATCCGCGACAAGAGCGACCCTGACTACATGCCTCGTAGCGAAGGCTATTTGGCCGCCACCGCAGCGCTGGGTGCCGGTGTGGCCACAAGCCTCCTTTCGACCCCCTATTCTCTGTCTGTTGCGGGACCTCTCATCGTGGGCTGTGCCCTGTGGGGCACCGGACACAGCCAGAGCGGATTGATCAGCACCATAGGCCAACAGTTGACCCTGCCAGTTGTCGGCGCGAGTCAGGTGGCCGACACCGTCTTCGAAAAAGTCGCTGGCTCCTTTTATGAGGGCAACGGAGCGACCCTCACCCTCCACCAAGACCAGAACGGCAAGGTTTGGGGAATCCCCAACCGCTCCCAACTCCAGGGCTCTTGAGGTCGAGACTCGTCAAGGGATCACCCACCCGCCCTAGAATCTAGAAAAATGAGTCCGTCCTCCAATCGAGAGCCGCACTTTGAAGAGCGGGAGTGGGCTCAGGCCGGAAAGGCTTTGCTGGCGATTTCTGGGCTAGCTTGCATGGGTCTGGGTCTGTATCACGGTCAGGACAATCTCTCCCTGATTCTACGAATCTGGGTTGGAGGGTTCGGTGCCTTCAGCGTCTTTGTAGCGCTCTCCGACTCCCGCAAAAGGCCGCGATAGCGCGTGTTGGCAGTCCAAATAGGGGCATGCTTGCCGAGCCCTTTTATGACCGAACTCTATCAGACCTGGTGTTTCTATCTACCAGCCACGGCTCTTACCTTTGGCTACTATCTCTGCTGGCTCGCCTTTGGACAGGACTCCGTTCTCCCCATCGATCTCAGGACTCAGTTTAGGGGAAAACCCCTGGTTGGAAGCGGCCGAGGGTTCTGGAGCATTCCCATGGCCATCGCGGCATCGGGAGTTTTCGCCGTGCTTCAAGGGCGAGGGGAAGAAGTGCTCGTGCTCTGCATCGGTGCCCAGATGGGCTGTCTCACGAACAGCGTCTTCAAGAGACGACTGGGGGTTGTCCGGGGCAAGCCGTTCGAGCCACTGGACAATTTGGACTTCGTTCTGGGCAGTTCCCTACTCTACCACATCGAGTACGGAATCAGCCTTTCGCTCTTCTTGCAGGGCCTCGTCCTGTGCGGAACAGCACACTACACGGCAGGGCGGCTCATTCGAGGCGCCCTCAGCCGCTTCGAGCCCCGCGATGGCCGCTGGCTGAGCTGAGGATGGCGCTAGGACTTCAACCCTTTGACCGCGCCTTTGATCAAGTCCAGATGGTCCTTGCTCGCCACCCGCGTGCGCCCCTCAGAACGCAC
>CAZVVF010000005.1:15021-17853 GCA_964630575.1 uncultured Burkholderiales bacterium
CCAGAAGAACGATCTCTTCGGCTGAGTCTTCAAGAAAGACGGTGTTGCTCCGGCTCTCCACCGGACTGACCTTGCCATGGATGCTATTCTCGTTCGCGTCCTGTTCGAGATATTTGGCCACGGCCAACCATCCACCGACGTCATCCCATTGGATGCGTGGAATGACGGCCTGAATACGCTTCGCCTTCTCCAGGATAGCGAAGTCCACCGAGATCGGTTGAAGCCGTCCGAAGGCCTCCACAAACTCTTGACCATCGACCCTTGAAATCACCGGTCTCAGCGTCCTCAGATGCTCCGGCAGATGGGTCTCAAACTCAGAGATAATGTCAGCCGTTTGCCACACGAACATCCCGCTGTTCCAGTAGTAGGATCCCGAGGCGACAAAACTCTTCGCCGTCTCTAGGTCTGGCTTCTCCTTAAACGTCTTGAGAGCAAAGTGCGGTAACTCTCCGCCCTCAACCTGGCTATCCATTTCTAGATAGCCGAACTGAGTCGCGGGATATGTCGGGGCGATGCCCAAGGTGTAGAGGGTTCCTTCACCACAATTCTGCACCGCTTCGGTGAGAGCCGTGTGGAAATCGCTCAAAGGCCCTATCACGTGGTCGGCGGTGAGCACTGCCATCGGTACGTCGCCAAATCGATGTTCGACCAGCAGTGCCGCTAAGGCGACAGCCGCTGCGGTGTCGCGGCGACAGGGCTCTCCTACGATGTTCTCAGCGGGAAGGTCGGGGAGTTGTTCTGCCACCAACGAGGTGTAGGAGGCGCTGGTCAAAACCAGAATTCGCTCGGGCCCGACCAAGTCCACGATGCGGTCGTAGCTCATCTGAATAAGAGTGCGGTCTCCGGTGAGGGCCAAAAACTGCTTAGGGCGCTCCTCCGTACTCAGGGGCCAAAAACGGGTTCCCGCGCCACCGGCCATGATAACCACGACACAATCTTTGATCTGACTCACTCAATCACTCCTCGTCGGCAAACTTGATACCGAGCGGGCGTTCGCGCCACAGGCTAAGAATCCCGGTTGTAGTAGACTTCTGTGCCGTGAACGGTTCGATCGAGCAAGCCCATGGCCATTTCGTAGACGGAATCGCTCTCCTTGACATAGGGGGCCTGCACTCGACTCACCACCTCCAGTGGCTGCTCTGTGCCAGGGTCTATTCCCGGCAGACAGGTGCCCAAACCGGCAATAATGGGAACGATGTCATACTTGTTCACGATGTGATGATAGCTAGGCCCGGCCGGGTAAGTGTAGGCGGCACCACCGGCGGTCTCTAGTTTAACATCAGAAATGGAGTCGCTCCACGCCTCCTCGGGGCCACAAGTGGCCGCTTCATCCTGGAGTTCCCAAAGGGCCCGGCTGCAGACCAGGGCACCTTGGCTGTGACCCACCAAGGTCACCTTGGTACCGGTCGCTAGCGATGTCTTGATCAGGCTCTTCACAGTCGACACCGCCGGGTTGTCACCCGTACCCAGTTTGTCTCCCACGCACTGAGCCAGGTCCCGAACCAATCCCGCCGTGGCGTTGTGAACCCCCACCACTTGCCGGCCGTGGGCGGCTATGTTTTCCATGTCTTCCATCTGCTTGGCCAGATCGGTGGCTATCCCGTTGACGTAGAACACCATCTCGTCACCGTTCTTGCCCACTGGGTTGGGCAAAAACTGCTCCTCGGGAGCCACAGGCTCACCGTCTCTGCCAATCAGGTATCCGTCGAAAGCTCGGCTATCCCGCCGGGGGTGTGGGGCGACTCTCATTGTCAAAGATTCGCCCTTTGGCGTTAAGACCGCGTTAAAGAGAGAGCCAGTCCTGCGAGCCGCTCTTTTTCAGTACTCTTTAAGGACGGCATTCGGTTAACAAATTGCTTACTTGTAGAAATCAAATGTTTCTTAGAATAGACGAGTACCGCAGACCACTACCGAGGAGATTTCCAACTATGATGATCCGACCCAGTACCCCCAGTTACAGCCCCCAAGCCAAGAGCGTTGGTGGCCGTGAAGCTAGCCCGCAAAGCCAAGAATCCGCAGCGCCTGCGGGCCTTCCCTCGGACTCGGCTCAGATCAACTTTGACTCTCCGGCTCCCAACAGGATCGAGAACCTCTTGGCCGCCACCTCCAGCGAAGCGGCCGACCTTCAAGGCAAGCTTGGTGACTTCAAGCCGGGTGAGCTTATCATCCGAACTCGAGGTGGCTTCTCACTGCAAGGAAACGAAAGTTCGGTCGTCTCCGAACTCGGCGCCAACGTCATCGGAACGTTCGACACTCAGAGTGGAATACACAAGTCCGCCCCAGGCGAGTTTTTGCATCTGCGCCTGCCGGAGGGCGTGTCTGTAGAGCAAGCCATGGCAGCTCTCTCCAAAGATGACCGTGTGGAGTTCGCCGCTCCCAACAACACCTACCAACTCGAGGACTTCAAAAAAGGCTCTGCGCCCACCAATGATCCGGATTTCGGAAAGCTCTGGGGACTCCACAACGAGGGACAAACCGGAGGCAAGGTGGATGCCGACATTGACGCTCCAGAGGCATGGCAGATTCACACGGGACGCTCCCAAGCCCAGGGTGGTCATATCACGGCGGTGATCGACACGGGAGTCGACTACAACCACCCGGACTTGCGTGCCAACATGTGGGTCAACCCTGCGGAGATCCCCGGTGACGGCCTCGACAACGATGGCAACGGAGTCATCGACGATGTTCACGGGTACAACGCCTTCGACCAAACCGGAGACCCTATGGATGGGGTGGGTCACGGGTCGCACTGCGCCGGAACCATCGCAGCGACGGGCAACGACGGCCACGGTGTTGTGGGAGTGAACCAAAACGCCAACATTATGGCTGTCA
>CAZVVF010000006.1:0-17690 GCA_964630575.1 uncultured Burkholderiales bacterium
CAATCCCGAGCACATGGCCTACGTCACCCAGACCACGCTGTCCATGGACGATGCGGCGCGCGTGATTGATGCACTACGCGCACGCTTCCCGAAGATCTTCGGCCCGCGCAAGGACGACATCTGCTACGCTACCACCAATCGCCAGGCTGCCGTCAAAGAGATGACCGACAAGTGCGATATGATCCTCGTGATCGGCTCGCCGACCTCGTCCAATAGCAATCGTCTCGTTGAGGTCGCTCAGGCCCGAGGCTGCGAGGCCTATCTCATCAACGACAGCGGTCAGATGAATATTGAGATGTTCAGGAAGACCAAGCGTTTGGGTATCACCGCCGGCGCCAGCGCCCCGGAGCATCTCGTTCAGGACGTTGTGCGTTGGCTGGAGAAAAACTCTTCCATCGAATTCGCCGATCTCGATGTGATCGAAGAGGATGTTCAGTTCACGCTGCCGCGTGAGCTTCAAGCCATACGGGAGCAGAAAAAAGCGGAGGCTGTCGCTCCTAGCTGAGGTTCGGTTCGGAAAGGCTGCGGTTATGAAGAGAGTTGAGAAAGCTCAGCGAATTCTCGCTATTCTAGAGGAGCTCTATCCGGAGACTCCTGTCCCGCTGGATCATCGTGACCCTTACACGTTGCTCTTGGCTGTGCTTTTGTCTGCCCAAACAACGGACAAGAAGGTGAATGAAGTCACTCCGGCTCTTTTCGATAGGGCACCGACCCCTCAGGCCATGTGTGGCTTGAGTGTGGAGGAGATCAAGCACTATATTCGTCAGATTGGACTCTCGGGATCCAAGTCCAAGAATATCCACAAACTGAGTCATATTCTCTTGGAACGCTACGATGGTCAGGTCCCACAGACCATCGAGGAGTTGGAAACCCTACCTGGCGTGGGGCACAAAACGGCTTCTGTTGTGGCGGCTCAGGCTTTTGGTGTCCCGGCCTTTCCGGTGGACACTCACATCCATCGGCTCGGTTATCGGTGGCGTTTGAGCAACGGCAAAAATGTGGTTCAGACCGAGCGCGATCTCAAGGCTGTGTTCCCCATGGAGAGCTGGAACAAGGTTCATCTTCAGATCATCTTCTTCGGCCGAGAATATTGCCCCGCACTCTATCACGACCTAGCGAACTGCCCCATCTGTAGCTGGGCCTCTCCGAAGTCTCAGTGGGCCGCTGAGGAGAAGCGAAACCGAGAGATCCGAAAGCGACCCAAGTCGGCCAAGAGTTAGCGGGCCTAGACCCGGGCGTTCTCTTTAGGAGTTCATTCCTTCGCTGTCGAAGCGCGGTGGCGTCTGCTTCTTTTTGCTTCGTCTTCGGGTAGGCGCCATGGCCTCTGAGCGTTGGCGGATGGACTTGAGCTCTTTCTTGACCTGGATTCGCTTGATCTGCGAGGGGCGTCCGTCGAGTTCGAGTTTCTCGTCGCCCTGGTCCAGGTAGACCGATCTTGGTGTGAAGTCGAAGATCACATCTCCAATCCCCACTGGGTCTCCGGGTTTGGCTCCGGCTTTGATGAGTGCCTCTTGGACCCCCCAGCCTTCCAGGCGACGCTGGAAGAACTGCAGAGCTTCGTCCTCTTCGAGATCGGTCATCGCCAGCTGCAGCTCCACCTTGGGTCCCTCCACGCGATAGATGTCGCCCTGGCGTTTGATGTGAAACTCTAGGGAGCGGCGATCGGGTAGGGGGGAGACCTCGACAGGCTCCGGCCTGGGGGCTGTTTTGAGTTCCTCAAAGACGGTTTCCAAAAGGTTCTGGAGCCCGATCTCGCGGTCGGCTGAGATCTCTAAGAGTTTCCGACCGGAGTGGGCGCACACGCCGCGCAGAGCCTCCAGGGCCTCTTCGTGTCCGGGGACATCGATCTTGTTGATGACCAGGACCTCTGGCTTGAGGGAGAGTCGTAGGTCGTATTCGGAGAGTTCGTTGCGTATCGCTGTGTAGTTGGCGAGGGGGTCCTCGGGGTCGACGTCGGTGAGGTCCAAGACGTGCAGCAGCAAGCGGGTGCGGGCCACGTGGCGAAGAAACTTATGGCCGAGCCCCACACCGCTGGCGGCCCCCTGAATGAGTCCGGGCAGATCGGCGAAGACCGCGCTTCTCTCGTAGTTCAGGCGAACCACACCGAGGACCGGGTTGAGCGTGGTGAAGGGGTAGGCCCCGATCTTGGGGTCGGCCTTGCTTATCTTGCTCAAGAGTGTCGATTTACCGGCGTTGGGGAAGCCGATAAAGCCAACCTCGGCCACCATGCGCAGGTCTAGGTGGATCCAATGCTCTTCTCCTGGCTCGCCCAGTTCATAGAAGCGTGGGGTTTGCCGTTCGGCGGTGGCAAAGTGTTGATTGCCTCGGCCTCCTCGGCCCCCGCGAGCGATTACCACGCGTTCGCCGTGCTCTGTGAAGTCGGCGATCACGAGTCCGCTCTCTCGGATGGAGACACGGGTGCCCACGGGGACTCGAAGAACCTTCTCTTCAGCCTTTTTCCCGGCTTTGCGAGCCCCTTTTCCGTGGCCTCCGCGCAGAGCCTTGAAGTGAGCTTTGCGAGTGTACTCCATTAAGGTGTGGAGGTTCTCATCGGCTTCCATGATGATGGAGCCACCGTCACCGCCATCACCGCCGTCGGGGCCGCCTTGGGGAGCATATTTTTCTCGTCGAAAAGAACGAGAACCTCGTCCGCCGTCTCCGGCCTTTACGTGGATATTGACTTCATCTTTAAACATTTTTTGGAACCCTCAGGTCTTAGCGGTCGTGCGATCCAAAGAAAAAGCACCCTTGTCACAAGGTGCTTCTCTTTGAGTCGACTTTTCGGCTCACAATGTGAAACCGTTGTTACCGAGGCGTTACGCTTCGGCAGCAATCACGGATATCAGAGTCTTGTTATTCTTCTCTTCGAATTTAACAATACCATCAGCTACCGCGAAAAGCGTGTGGTCTACACCGCAGCGTACGTTGGTGCCAGGGTAGAATTTGGTGCCTCGCTGGCGAACGAGTATGTTGCCAGCGATAACTTCTTGTCCACCATAACGTTTGACTCCAAGTCTATTCGAGTTAGAGTCTCGTCCGTTTTTAGTGGAGCCCATCCCTTTTTTGTGGGCAAATCTTTCAAGGTCCATCCAGTTCATGGGAATCCTCCAGTGTTCAGGTAGGAGCGTATTATACCGATCTGAGGAGAGATTGCAAGCCTTCTGCCGACATTGTCGGAGAGTGCTGGCAAAATCTCGCTAAGCGAGCCTACAGGACGCGAGCCTGGGAGCCCTCATTGAGGCGTCGGATCGATTCGGTGGAGTCTGCGAGATCACCGAAGTGGAGCTTGGTTTTGGCTTCGAGATCCTTGAGAGGAATCTGGTAGACAGACATCCCGGTAGGGTCAAAATCGGTTTTGTACAGACCTCTTCCCACATAGTCTTTCTGCGATTGCAGAAAGGCGGCTCCTTTGAGGCCCTCGTCGTCATCGTTCCAAACGACAACTTTCCAGAACTCTGTAGGAATTTGGGTCGCTTCTTTCATCCTGCCGTTGTTGTTGAACTTGGGATCGTCGTCGGAAAACACCGGGCCTGTGAGAACGGTCAGTTTCTGACCTTTGGCTTTGGCTTGGTCAAGGATGTAGTTCTCCATGTCGAGCCAGGTCTTTTGGTTGAGACTGCCGTGCTGAAGCCCGGCGTTGGTGTAGGAGAAGGTGTCGCTGTTGGCTTGCTGAGCATTGGGGCCCCACACGGGGTCACGACGTCGGACCATATGGCCGCGATCGATGGGATTGCGGCTGTAGGCTTCGTTTCCGAGTTGGTGGTCTCGTGGGATCCGACTGTCGGTCGTCCATTTTCCGTTTCGAGGTAGGGACACAATCTTGGCTCCGTCGATGTTCACAGCGGCGTAGAAGGCCTGTCGACGCTCCTTGTTCATGACGATGGAGAAATTGGTGTACTCGAGTTCGGTCTCATTGGGTTTGCCGATGAGGGTGGCCGCCTTGTCCTTGATGGAATCATCCAGGCGTGGGAGTGGCAACTCACGACCCAGGAACGAGCTGTCGTACCCGTTTCGGTTGGGGAAATTGCTGGTGAGTTCTTCGGATTGCTGGGCTTGCTGAGACTGCTTGCTTTGAAAACGATCACCGCCCTGGCGAAACTGCCGGCCCAACGCTTGGAGTTGGTCCTCTTGCGAGGAGAGTCCGTTTAGGCTTGGAGCAAGGGAATCCAGGGTGCTGGGGGATTGTTGCCCTTTTGAGTTGGCTTGTTTCGTTGTAGCTTGCTTGGCAAATTTTGGTGCTTGAGGACGTATGTTCACATGTATCTCCTGTATAGAATCATAGTAGCGATAGCTCGGGTCTGAAAAGTTCCAAAGTTGTGAACAGATGTTCAGAACTCGGCAAGGCTGGCCGCAAGGGAGGAGCGCTGGAGTAGAGAACCGTGCCGCCATGCGAACATTTTCAATCATCCTCATAACTCTGCTTCTGCTGGGCTCGGCTCTGGCCGACGACGACCAGAAGCGACCGATCGCTCACGGGCTCCACGCTTTGCCCGGGAAGTCGGTCCCCATCCTGACTCAGAAAACGACCCTGGTGATGACCACCGACGTCGGTGAAGTCGTCATTGAAGTTTACCCAGAGGCGGCTCCCGGCGCGGCCAAACGTTTCGTAGAACTCGCCGAGAGCGGCTTCTACGATCAGACGCCGATCTCAAGAGTGGTCGCCGATTTTGTGGCTCAGTTTGGTATCAATTGGCGTGAACCCCACAAGAAGTGGAAGACGAAGAGTTTTGATGACGACCCGACGCTGTTTGCCCTAGAGCGCGGGACACTCGCTTTTGCCAAAGCGGGGGCAAACACCAACTCGACCCAAGTTTTCATCAATCTCAAGCAGAACAATTCGCTAGCCGCACCGCAGTACAATTTTACGACGTTCGGTCGGGTCGTGGAGGGCATGGACATTGTCGATCAGTTCGCTATGGTGGGTGAGCCTGGTATGGGGTTGAGCCAAGGGAGGCTGTGGGCCGACGGTGAGGCCTATTTGGAGTCTCTGGTGATGAAGCCCACCATGATTGAAAGTATCGTGGTTAGGGAAGACTCTAAAGAAGAGCAATAGCCAGTGGGAGAATGTCTGAAGCGACGAGCACTTCGGACAAGAAGGGGTATCAGTGTGGTAGGAACTTCAGATATGGGACCGAGCGGGGAATCGGGTGTACACGAAAGCAGGGAGTTCCCTCGCTACGGCCTCGGTATGGCTGTGAAGGTAGGGCAAGGCCCCGACAGTTTGGGGCGGGTTCTGGACGTGTCCATGCGGGGAGCTCCCGTCGCCACCAAGAAAGCGGTCAAGGTCGGTGAGAGAGTCGGCCTTGAACTCTTCCTCAGAGAGACCGATCCCTTTCCTATTCGTCTGGTAGGGGAGTGTCGCTGGACCTGTACGGCAGACCCTTCCGAAACGATCGTTGGGATCGACCTATCGGCCTCCCACTCCCGAAACTTGAACGTCCTCGACCGCTTTCTGATGAAATACTTTCGCTAGCGACGCTCGGACTGAGTCCTAGACGTTCGCGTCTTCCTTCTTTCTGATCTTGTTCAGAAGCTTCTGCAGGTTTGTACTCGGTCCACTGATGTCCTCAGCCAGTTGCTGCATCTCCCGAGAGCGTATTGGAGTTTCTTCCTCCAGGGAGTCTTCGAGGCTGAACTCTCCGTATTGCTCACTGGGATCGTCCCAGGCGAGCTCGGGGAGATCGTCGAGACTCGAGAGACCAAAGTGCTCCAGGAACAGCTCGGTCGTGCCGAAAAGGAAAGGGCGTCCGGGCAGTTCGGCTCGTCCAACCTGAGCGATCAGCTCGAGTTCCACCAATTGAGCGAGTGTTCGGTCGCTGTTGATCCCACGGGCCTCTTCGAGTTGAGGACGCGTCATGGGTTGCTTGTAGGCCACAATGGAGAGAATCTCCAACTGAACCTTGGTTAAGCGCTTCTTGTTCTGAACCTGGAGGATCCGCTCCACGTAGGGGGCAACCTCGCTCCTGGTGAGCAGGGAGTAAGAACCGGCCACCTTCCTGACTTCCAAAGAGCGGTCTCGGAGTTGACGGCGCAGACGCCCTATGTAGTCCTCTGCTTCACGACGTGTCCAACCACCCGCTTCAGCGATCTCCTCAATCGGCAAGGGAGTGGGGGAGGCGAAAAGCATAGCCTCGATCGCATGTTCAGGTGGGATATTGGTTGTTAGACTCATGGTTCTCCTTAGTTGATTTTAAAATGAACGAGATCAGTTGAGGGGAAGGGGTTGCTGTTTGGGTTTGGCGGGCGGTGGAGTCTTGATTTCGCACTCGATTTCGCCTGTGTGTTCGTGTTGAAAAAGGTCAACACGGTCTCGTCGAGCCATCTCTAGCAGGGCTAGAAATGTTACCACCACGAGGGGTTTACTGCGTTTTTCGGAGCGGAGCAACTCAGAGAAGGTGGTCCGAGGACGCCCTGTCTCTCGAGCCGATTGGAGGGCTCCCCAGATCTGCTCGACTCGCTCGGGTACGGAGAGTTCGACCCTTTTGAAGTCGATCTGTTCCTTGAAAGGTTTCTTGGGTTTTAGGCATCGCAAAGCGGCTCGATGGAGCGACCTCAAAGACAGATGCAAGAGTGGGGTATCCGGTCCGGACAGCCCGCTGGGGTGAGGATAGCGGGCGAGGCTCTGGCCCTCGCGTTCGGCTAGCCACTCCGCCTTCTTCTTGAGCCTCTGATACTCTTTGAGTCGAGCGACCAGATCGTCTTCGTCGGCCTCCACCTCAAAGCCGAAAAGGTGGTGGTCGTCGGGCTCTGGTTCAGGGAGCAGCAGCCTCGATTTGAGCTCCAACAATTGGGCAAAAACCACCAGATAGGAGCTTTCGATCTCAACATCGAGTTCGCCCAAAAGCTCTAGGTACTCGCGGTACTGTCCGGTGACAGCCGAGAGGGATATCTCCGTGATGTCGAGTTCGGACTCTTCGACTAAGCTGAGCAAGAGGTCGAGGGGGCCTTCGAAGAAGGGGAGATCGACCTTGTATCCTTGTTGTTCCGATTCCACGAGTTCAGGAACCTCCTAAGAATATCGACAAGACGGCGTGGTTGATCGGGTAGAGTATGGATTTGCCAAACAGGGTGAGAATGACCAGAAGCCCCACCAGGGACCACATCCCTAGCTTGGCTTCGAGGTCTCTCATTTTTCGCCCCAAGGTGGTCCCTACCACGGCCCCGGTGATTTTCCAGCCGTCGAGCGGTGGCCACGGAATGAGGTTGAAGATGGCAAAGCCAACGTTGGCCACAATGAGCGTGCGTATGAGCGGGAACACTGGTGTGTTGAGCACCAAGCCGGTCAAGACGAGCAGCGACAGTAAGAAAGCCGTGAAGAGGTTGATGAAGGGACCCGCAGCGGCTACCAGGGCGATATCCAAATTTTGGTTCTTGAAGTTGTCGGAGTCGATGGGCACGGGCTTGGCCCAACCCATAATGGCCGTGCCGCCCGAGGTGATGTAGGTGGCGACCAAACAGATGAAACCCACCGGCTCAAAATGCACCAGGGGGTTGAGCGTCAAGCGTCCCTCGTACTTGGCTGTCGGGTCTCCTAACTGATAGCTCATCCAAGCGTGGGCGAATTCATGAATGAGCAGCGCAAAGGCGATGCTGAACACACCTATGACCATGGCGAAGGGAGACATGGTCTTGACTTCGATTCAACCCGGAATGGCTCCTGCGCCGGGGTTGGCCTCGATTTCAATAAGATAGAGGTCGTTGAGGTTCTGGCCGGTGGGTCCCGTCGTGATCAGGGCACCGGCAAGATGGGCCAGGGCCGAACCCGAGTCGTGTCTCTGTAGCATTTCGTCGAGCCTGCTCTGTCCTAGTTTTTGGCTGAGAGTTGGCCAGGTTTGGGAGTCTACAAAAGCCCCCGCGCAATCCGTAGGGCCGTCTGTTCCGTCGGAACTCCCGGCCAAAAGGCTGATCCCACCGAGCCCGGCGATATGACGGGAAAAATGAAGGGCCAGCTCCTGGCACCGTCCTCCTTGGCCAGGTGGGTCACAACCGAGGTCCACAGTGGGCTCACCACTGGCCACGAGGACCCCGGATCGCCCCTCTCGCTGAAGCTGCAAGGCGACCTCGGCCATTCTTTGGGCCACTTCCTGGACCTTTCCCGTGACAGTTCGGTCCCATCCTGCTGGCTTGATCAGGCGATCCGCCAAAAGGGCCTCGGCCGTGTCGGTGAGCGTCTCGTAGCTGCCCAAAACTTGGGTCTCGACCGAGGTCTCAAAGGGAGTTTCGTGGATGGCTTTGGAGGCTCGCTCAAAAACCTCAGCGGAGAGTCTCGCGCGCAGCACTTCCAGCACCTCACGGGCGACTTGGGCCTCACTGGGATCGGCCACCAGCGGGCCGGAGCCTACCAGCGATAGGACCTCCTGAGCTTTGAGTTGGGGCGCACAGATGTCGACCATGAGAAGCTGCTGGACCGTTCGGTAGAGCGTGCATCGATCGGAGAGCTGGCCGCCTTTGACGCCAGAGACGTGCTTGCGCAGAATGTTCATTCTCTCTATGGGGAGCCCCGATGAGAGCATCGCTCGATTCAGGTCCGCAAGGTCTGTGAGTGTCAAGGGTTCGGTTGGAGCCACCAAGAGGCTCGAGGTTCCTCCCGAGGTCAGTACCAACAGGGCACGCCCGTCGTTGGGAGCGCTTTCGAGCCAGTCGATCAACTCCAGGGTAGCGTTGTGACCTCGTTGGTCCGGTACGGGGTGGGAGGCCTCGCGCAGAACGAAGTTCTTTTCTAGCCCGAGGCGAGCCGCTTCATCGATGTGGTGATCTTTGGTCAGAAGAAAGCCTCTGCCGAGATTCGGGCCAAGGGCGGCTGCGGCGGCCTGGGCCATGGGAACAGCCGCCTTTCCAAAGGATAAAACGTCGGTCGTCTGGCTCGCGGATTGGGTGGAGAGATGGCCCTCTACGAGGCCAAAAGAGTCTACCCGGAGTAGTGTTTTTCTGTATGTTTCTTGCAGAGATGGGGTCATGTCGCTTGCAGGGTACCATCAATTCTCTTTGTGATCTTGGTTATCCGATCTTTGGCCGACCGCCTGGCGAGCTTGATCGAACCTCGCCAGGACTCGGTATCTTCTAGGCGAACGAACTCTTATGTCAAACCCAAAAATTAGACTCATGCTGGTCGATGATCAACAACTTTTTCGAGAAGGAGTCAAGAGCCTTCTCAAGGATCACCCAGATGTGGAGGTTGTGGCCGAGGCCGCGGATGGGACGAAAGCGTTGTCTCTGGCCGCTTTGGAGGCTCCGGATGTCATCCTCTTGGACCTAAAAATGCCGGGTATGGATGGTATGGAGTGCTGCCGCAGGATAAAGGGGCAGAGCCCCTCAGCAAGGATCGTGATCCTGACAGTCTCCCGGGAACTGGCTTCTATCGTTGAGGCGATGAAGTCTGGTGCCAGCGGTTACTTGACGAAGGATACCCCTTCGGACAAAGTTGTTGAGACAGTTGTACGGGTCTTTAAGGAGGGCAATCTCCTGGAACCCCTGTTGGCCGACAGGTTGCTCGATGAGTTTGTCAGCTTCTCGGCTAAGAACGAAGAAAATCCTGAGACCGCTATGTTTGCCTCGCTCTCCCCGAGGGAGATCCAGATTCTGAAACTGGTGGCCGGTGGTATGCCCAACAAGCTCATCGCCTCCGACCTCAAAATTTCCGAGCATACGGTGCGCAATCACATCAGCAACATCTTTCAGAAGTTGCAGGTGAACAACCGAACCGAGGCGACCGTATTGGCGATGAAGCAAGGGCTTGTCTGAGGCTAGTCTCGACCTCTTGGTTGTCGGATCCGGCCTTGAGGCACAACTCGCTCTAGCAAAGCTCTCCGAGATTCAGTTCGGCGGGACTCTCCATCACCTGCCAACGGTGGTCCCAGAATCAGAAAGATTCGAATTCGCCGATGGGAGCCGGCTCAAGAAAGAGCCTAGAGCCCCGGCTAAAGCTCGTTTGGTAGACATTTGGGGTAAGAGTGTTCTCACCCTAAAGCTGCCCGCGATCAGCGTCTACAGGTCTTCTCGTTTCAGCCCACCGGATAGCGTCAAAAGCCTCGCCCAGGGACTTCGCGTGAGTCGCACGGCCAAGTCCGATCGCGGGATCCTGGTCACTCTTTCCGATGGGAGTGAACTGCTCTGTCAAGGCGTGGTCTTCGCTGATGGACTAGAATCTCAGGCTAAGCGTCTTTGGGATAAGCCGGCTCGTCTCAAGCGGGACCCAGGCACAGTGAAAGTTTGGTCTTTCGTCACCGCCGATCTGATCGATACCAAGGTTTGGGAGTTTCGCTGGGCACCCGCCAAGAGCGTGGAGTTGGTTCCCCTTCCAGATAGCGAACTGCTCGTCAAATTGCGCTTCAAGAGTCCTCATGGTGGGGACCTTACAGTGAGCGAGTTGGAGGCTCTTTTCTCGGAGTTTGGGAGCGACATGACCGCTCTTTTCGAAAACCTCGGACAAGAATCGGTGGCGAGTCACGAAGAGAAGACTCTTGCCGAGAGCGTCTTCTCTCCGGCGGCGGGCTGTCTGGCCTTGGGGCGCGCAGCTTGGGCGACGAATCCTATGCTAACCTTGGGCTGGCTCGGTCGGCTGGTGGACCGTCAGTTGAACATTCTCGCTGACCAACTCCGTGTTCAGAGCCTGAACCCAGAGAGCTTCGAGGCTCAATGCAGAGAATGTCTAGAAGAATTCTCGGAGTGTGAGCAGTTTGTTCGCAAGCAGTTGCACAACGACTCGGCCTTGTTGCGACCCATCCGGAACTTGATACTGAGCCTCGTTCCCAACTCGATTCTAGTAGGGAAACTCAAAGGGCGACTCTACCTCTAGGCTGAGGCCAGACGGAGCAGCTTACCCTGAACTCCATCGATGACGCTGCTCGGGAGCTTTTCTTTGCCCATTGCCAGATACTGATTGAAGAGGTCGAGGTTGTCACCAGAGAGGCAACTCGCGATGCGAGATTTTATCTGCTGGTCAGCGTCTAGGAGTGCCACGGCCAACTCATCGGCTCCAATTCTGGTGGTAAGAAGTTGGAGCTTTTGGTCGTCGAGCCTACTGAGGGCCATCAGGATTCTCTCTTGACGAGTTGGTGCCTTCGAGCTCGGTCCTCGTCGCGATAGGGTGGGCTTACCGACGGGCTCGTCGCTGCCCTCTTCCCCTTTTCTGGTGAGTGAGGAGCGTTGATGGATGGAAGGCTTTTGGGTCGCATCTCCGGATTCAGACATAAGGTATACCTTCGGAAATGACCGGATACTCCCTTGGCGTTAGGGGCAAGAAGGAAAGCTTGTCGTTTCCAGAACATGGCTTGGAACCTGTCTATTTTGGAGTGGAAAACGGATGAGCCAGCTTTTGGGAAACGTCTATCAACCAGGGGCAAAGGCCTGTCTATGCGTCCTTTCGGTGGAGAGTACCGTTCTCGTAGCCACTCCAAGGGAGGCGGGGTCGACCGCGCGTGCCTTTCGCTTTCCGCTTCGGGATGAGAACCTCTCCTTCGGAGGCGATGGTGGCTCCCAACTCATTTTGAAGAATCAAGACGGGGCGACCCTCTACGCCGACCGCTCGCTTCTGGAGCCTGCCTTGGCGGGTAAGAGTGACCGTGCTTTTCAAGACCGCCTCAAGCAGGAAGGCAAGAGGATCAAGAGGAGCCACCGCGTTTCACTGGCTGGACTTCTTGCCTTCTTTGTGGGCTGTGGCTTGCTTCTTGGATTGGGCGTTTTGGCGTTGAATTGGGGAGTCGACAGGATGGTCGACAGGATACCCCTGGCCTGGGAGGAGAGCCTCGGAGAGCTCGTCGTGAAGGGCGGAATAGGACCCGAGATTATTGATCCTAGGGTGGTGGAGCCGGTGGAGGCTGTCCTCAACAGATTGGCCGAGGCGGAGCCGAATCAACGCTACGATTTTAAGCTCCACGTGATCGAGTCGGAGGAGGTCAACGCCTTCGCCGCACCGGGTGGGCAGATCATCGTCTACACCGGCTTGTTGGAGAAGACGACCGGGCCCGATGAACTCGCTGGAGTGTTGGCCCACGAGCTCCAGCACGTCTACAACCGACACGGACTACGCAATATGGTTCACACTCTGAAGTGGCAGGTCTTGGCTTCCATCATTATCGGAGATGTCGGGTCCGTTCAGCAGGTCTTGCTGGCCAATGCTCCCGACTTCTTGTCGCTCTCCTATGGTCGCTCCTTAGAGGAGGAGGCGGACCTGGAGGGGATTGAGTTGCTCTGTCGCGCTCACCTAAACCCTCAGGGGATGGTCGATTTTTTTCGAGTGTTGAAATCGAATGAGAGCGACTTGAGAATTCCAGAGTTTCTCTCTAGTCATCCTGAAACCGAGAGTCGGATAGCTGTTCTGACCGGCTGGGTCGAAGAGCATCAAGCCTGTGAAATCATCCCTTTGGAACTCGACTGGTCGGCCCTTCAGTCGGCTCTCAAGCCCGAGAGCGATCAGGCGGAGGCGGGAGGTACCCTTTCCAACGAGGACTGACAGGCAAGGGCTCAAATATCGAAGCTGGTAAATTTATTTCACTAGGGGGTTTTCGTGCAAGCAGATATTGCGGGTAATCCCGACTTTGGGCATCTCAAGATGCGACTCGACCGAGGTGATTCGGTGTATGTAGAGTCGGGTGCTATGTCGGCGATGGACGATAGGATCGACGTTCAGATAAAGTTGTTAGGCGGGTTCCTTCCTGCCGTCGGCAGAAAGCTGCTCTTGAACGAGAGTCTGCTGGTGGGCCGCTACTCCTCCGGTGCCCCCGACCAGCGGCTTTCCGTTTCTCCAGCCATTCCAGGGCAGGTCCTGCACAAGAGCATGCAGGGCGACACCGTGATGATGCAGGCAGGGTCGTTCTTGGCCTGTACAGATGGCATTAAATTGGGCACCGTCTTCGGTGGTATCAAGGCTCTCTTCAGCGGGGAGGGTATGTTTTTTCTCAAGGTCACCGGCAACGGCGATCTTTGGTACAACGCCTATGGCTCCATCGTTGAGAAAGAGCTCAACGGCTCGGAACTGACGGTTGATACCGGCCATATCGTTGGCTGGGAGCCGTCCCTCAATTGGGAGATACGCGGAATGGGGAATCTCATGTCCACGATCTTCTCCGGTGAAGGTCTGGTTATGCGGTTCTCAGGCACGGGCAAGGTTTGGCTGCAAACGCGCTCGGTAGGTGGGCTGGTCAACTGGCTCAGGGGCTATTGCTGAAGGTAGGAGGGGACAATGAAGACAGAGATTATCGGCCGTGAGGCCTTTCAGAGCATCAAGGTAACACTCAGCCCGGGCGAACAGTTCGTGTCCGAGGCGGGCAAAATGGTGCGGATGTCCACCAGCTTGACCAATGAGGTTGAGAGTGTGAAGAAATCAGGAGGCTTTCTCGGCGGGCTCAAGCGGATGCTCGGTGGCGAGGCCTTCTTTTTCAGCCGTTACACAGCGCAATCCGAAGGCGAGGTCGTTCTCGCTCCGACACTGCCGGGCAATGTCGGTTTTCGGGAGTTGGATGGTACCCGCGGTTGGTATTGTGCGGGTGGTTCCTATCTGGGCTCTGGGCCTGAGATCAAGACGGAGCCGAAGTGGCAAGGCATGAAGGGCCTTTTTTCAGGCGAGAGCATGGTGTTTATCCACGCTACTGGCATCGGGCCTCTTGTGATGGATGCTTTCGGCACCGTGACCGAGGAGATGGTCGATGGGTCCTTCACTGTGGACACGGGCCACGTTGTAGCCTTTGAGGATTGCCTCGACTATACGATCAGTAAGGCTGGCGGCAGTTGGTTCAACTCCTGGCTTGCCGGTGAAGGCTTCGTTATCCGCTTCTCAGGTCAGGGCAAGGTGCTCGTGCAGTCGCATAATATGAAAGAGTTTGGGGCCGTTATCGGGCCCAAGCTCCCGCCACGTTAGGGGAGAGAAATGCAATACGAGATTCAGTGTGAAGGAAGTTTCCCAGTTCTTGAGATCAGTCTTGCTCCTGGCGACACCTTGGTGTCAGAGGCAGGCGCGATGGCCTGGATGGACACGACTGTGGACTGTAAAACGGCGGCACGAGGAGGCGTGGGAGCCTCACTCAAGCGCGGTATCTTGGGCGGAGAGAGCTTTTTTCAGAATAGCTATACCAGTTCTACCGGTGGAAAAGTCGCCTTGGTTCCCGGTCAGCCCGGTGAGATTCGGGCAACCGAAATGGATGGTCAAAAATTGATGTTGGAGCGTGGGGCTTACCTCGCTTCCGGCCCGGATGTAACCATCAACGCCAACTTTAAGGGGCTCAAGGGTCTCTTCGCCGAGGGGATGTTCGTGCTCGAGGCAACAGGCTCAGGGCCCATGTTCTGGAACGGATACGGGGATATTCACGAAGTGCAGGTCGAAGGAGACTACATCGTCGACAACGGCTATGCCGTAGCCTGGGATGCGTCGCTCGACTACAACGTCCAGCGTTCCAGCAAGAAAGTCCGGTCTTTTCTTTTTGGGGACCAACTGGTTATGCGATTCCACGGGCACGGGAGGGTTTGGACCCAGTCCCGTTCTCCTCGCTCGCTCTCAGCCTGGGTTTTTCCCTTTCGTCGCGTGAAGAGTAAGGGTTAGGCCCCGTCTGTTGAATGGCCGTTGTGGCCGGTTCGAGACAAGGGCCGAGAAGGTCTAGAAAATAGCGCCGTCAACACCCTCGACGACGGCTCCCAGGGCTCGGTAGCCAAGGCTGCTGGTGACCTCTTCAGAGCGGTTCATCCAGTCGTCTTGGAATTTGGCACTCATCTTTTGAGACAGCTCTTTGTCGTTGATCTCTGAGTAGTATTCGTGAATCCCTCGGAAAGCGTTGTGGATTCCGTTCATCGACCCGAGCATGGTCTTTTCGTCGTCGAAGATCATCAGCTTGGAGTGCATCTGGGTAAATTCCGGATTGACGTACCACTTGACCTCAATCCCACTCTCCTTGGCTTGCAAGGCCGTGGGTAGGTTCGGGACGTGAAAGGTTGGCAGGTGGAAAATCTCTTTGTTGTCACAGAGAGAGAGTTGGACCTTCACGCCACGCTCCGAGGCGGCCTTGAGTTCATCAACAAGATCGTCGTCGGTCAGGGTGAACATCTGAATTTTGATACTGTCTTTGGCTTCACGGATGTTGTCGATGACAGCCTGTTTGATGGTTGAGCGCGAGGGGCTCGTAGAGAAAACCTTGATATTGGGGTCGGAGATGGTGGGGTCACCTGGAAGTCCGAGGACCGATTCGTTGGGGTGAGTCGAAACGACCCAGGACTCATCGAACAGTTTTGCGATATCCTTGACCGCGCTGCCCTCAATCTTAACATTGGTATCCTGATTGTTGGTGTCATCGATATTGGTTCCGCCCATAAAGGCGACTTTGTCATCGATGAGGAGTATCTTGGCGTGCTCCGATGGTGTCATCGAGCCAGTCAGTTTGTCTGTGGAGTAGGGGAGGTAGTCGACTCCATTGTCGGCGAGATACTGACCCAAGGCGTAGTTCGGATCGTCGGGAAATTTCTTGGCCTCGTACTTTTGAAAGAACGGGTCCAGGATAACCTTGACGTCGAGACCCTCTTTTCTTTTTTTGATGAGCATGTCGGCTAGAGCCTTGCCATCTTCACCGTTGAGCAGATAGGTCTCGAAGCGGATCGACTCTTTGGCTTGCTCTAGAGACTTCATCACTTCGGCGGTAAGGTTCTTGTCGTTGAAGATTGGGGTAAATTTTGAGGAGACCTGATTTTCCAGCGGTGGTGCATCGGCTCTTAGAACACCGCTGTACTGAGAACCGGACAGACCGGCCTTCTTCTTCATGGGGATGGTGGCCAGGTTTCCGCCGAAGAGTTGGGTCGTTTGACCAACCTTGGCACCGGCGATGGCGCCTACACCTGCTACTGTGCGACCACCGAGAACGGCGAACTGTGGAGCAAAATTTTGGGCCGCGGTCACAGCGGCGGTCGCGCCTAGAAAGGCACCGGCTGCCGTCGATGTAAACCCGGCGGCATCACGGAAGGCTTGTCGTGCGGTGAGGGCGTTCGTGTGTGCCCCCGCCTCGGCCTGAAATCCATTCTTGGCACCTTGCACGGCGGCGATGGTAGCCAGAGTCGCAGCGGTGACACCAGCCACAGGGCCGACCATGGAGGCTACTGGGAAAGCGTTTCCCGGAACCACGGAGTCTACAACCTGGGCCAAGCCAGCTATCACGGCCGCACCTGCGGCGCTGCCAGCAACCGAGCCTAGAGCACCGGTGAGCGCACCGCTGCCAACTCGGCTCAGAGTGGGAGTACTGGCGATGAAGCTATCCCGAGCTTCACTCTCGACTCGGGAGAGGAGCGAAGCTTGGGCTTGGCCAGGCTTAGTAGCTCCAGGGGCTTTGGTGGCTGTGCGGGTGGACTGAATGTTCATCGATAAACACGACTTTCGTTGGATTATTTTGGTAGTGATGGTGAACGGATTGGTCAATGATGGTGACCGAGGCAGCTTCAGGCTTCTTCTCCTCTTTTTTCTTCGGCGCAGCCGGCTTCGGGAGGTCGTCTTGACTCTGCATGTAGTAGAAGGTGTTGAGTTGGTCGGGTGATTGGATTTTGGAGCCTTTGCCCTGGTCGGAGAACCAAGAGATTTTTCCCAGAATCGGGACGTTTACGGAACGGGCTCGTGATTCTTGGAAGATGACTTCCTTTTCGTTCAAAACGTTTTCCAAGGCTTGAACGGAGTTGATGGGGGTTCCCTTCAGAGAGGTCCTGGCGTTTTCGTATCCGCCGCTGACTCCACCGATGGTTGCCCCGATAGCGGCAGCACCAGTGAGGTAGCTCCAGTCCTTGAAGCCCAAGGCCATGATGGCTCCGAAGGCTCCGGCCAACGCTCCCCCAACGGCAGCCCCTGTGGCGGCTCCTTTGGTGGTGTGCTTGGCCACTCTGAGAAACGTGTTGGAGTTGTCTTTGACGTAGAACCTCCAGGGGAAGGCCGAGCCAACGGTCTTCTGGGTGAAGTAAGAAAACTGATGAGCGGTTTTGGCGGTTTCGCTTTTACCTTCGATCTTTTCGGCGGGGTCGTACATCTGGTGGAGGAGTTTGAGCTGAGCGAAGTTCTCGATAACGACCGGCTCGCCGAACTTGACCGAGAGGCCTTGGCTTCCAGCGTTGACTTTGGCGCTCTTGGAGTAGGTTGCGACTTTGGAGAGTCCGCTCATATCGGTGCTCGCTACAGAGCCAGCAGCGGCGATAGCGGTGATGGAGCCGCTGGAGAGGTCGAGCTGAAGGTCGCGCATGGGTTGCAGCAGCACAGGCTGCCCATTCTTGAGGCGATTGAGGGCCTCAAGGTCGGATACGGCACTCCCTTTTTTGAAGCCACCAGATTTGGCCGATTCGGCCGACATCAGCTTCCAGGGGTAGCCGTTGTTCTGCATGGTCTGGGTGAAGTGACCGAGCATGTTGGCGGCTTCAAGATCCTGGATGTTCTGATAGTCGGGTTGGTCTAGGTGAATATTGAGCTTGTCGTAGCTCGGGCGAAACTTATCTAAAATACCATCGCCTGCGGCCTCTTGAGGCTTGGGAGACTGCGGTTGTGATGCGCGAGTTTGCTGGTTTCTTCGACTGGACCTGATCTGCATACCGTTATACTAAAGGGTGATCCTGAAAATTGTTTGAAAAAAGCAGATGTGACCAATTCTCAGACTCAACCCACATTGCTCATAGTAGACGACGAACCGTCTATACTCGACTACATAGGACTCGGCCTCAAGTACGAAAAGGTCCCCTATCACACG
>CAZVVF010000007.1:0-17488 GCA_964630575.1 uncultured Burkholderiales bacterium
GCCTGTCCTCGTATCTGGTTTGGGTCAAGGACAGATGAGTGTGACCCCAGACCGGTTCGACACCCGTCTCAGGGACCACGAGCCGGGCCAACAAGAGAGCGGCGCTCTCGTCGGTTCCCGGATAGAAATCGACCTGAGCCTCCTCTCGGGCGGCCTGCTTCATCAGGCGCTCTTTCTCCAAGAGGTTCCACCCCTCAGTCTGGCAATCGTCCAAGGCGATCAAGAGCGCGTCAAAGAGCGAGGCCTTCGAGACCACCAGGGAGTCGAACTCGTGATTTCGCTGACGAACATCGAGGTATCGCTGCAAAACGTGGGGAGAGATACCAGACTTGAGTTCGTCGATGGCATGCTGGAGTGACCGAGCCTGGGGGGTCAACCGATTCTTCTCCAGGAGAAAAGACATTCTAGAAAGGGCCACGATCTGTTCGGCTTGGTCCACTTCCTCAGGGGTCGTCTGGGTGGGAGCGGTCCGAAGCAGCGTCTTAAAAACGAGGGCCTTGCCAGCGCGCTTCTGCTGCAGTTCACAGAACCGAGCGAAGTACTCCCTAGCCTTGCCGGGGTCGCTGTCTGGATGACGCGAGGCGATGAGCCCACCCCAAGAGAGCATATCCACAGATGCGATCAGGTTGAGCGATGGGTCTTGCTCCTCCAACCACTGCAAAATGGCATCCGGTTGCCCCGGCTCCTGAAAATGGCCCAGGCTCTTGCGGGGAGGGGTCAAAAGCTCACAACTTGCCAAGGCCGCGATCCTCCCCACCATATCGAGGCAACACGGTCTATCATCCAAGGGGACGAACAGTATGGGCCTAGGCTCTTGACTCATGTATGAAAATCCGTCAAAACGTGCCGCGTTCCTGCTCAAAAGGTAAGAACTGCCCCGATCTGGCCTTCTTTTTTCAGAACGAGATCGCCTTGACCCAAAACCAGGGCCATCGGCCCCTGACCGGCGAGCCAGGGTCACGGTCCTGGAGCGAGTTTAAGAACAGGTTTGTCGAGCGTTCAAACGACGCCAGTGATAGGTGCAGTCTTTGGAGCAGGTGGGCAGCACACTCGCACAATCGGCGCAAAGATGAGCATCACCACCGCACTGCTGACACGGCAGCTTGAGGTCTCCTGGGTCGCCGCAATGCGGGCACAGCCAGAACCGCTGTGACGGCTTCAAGTGCTGGTCGACCGAGACTCGACTGTCAAAGACGAAGCACTCGCCCTCAAACTCCTCGTCGGGGAACTCTTCTAGGTACTTCAGGATTCCGCCCTCGAGTTGAAACACTTCAGAAAAACCCAACTCTTCCATCTCTAGAATGGCCTTTTCGCAGCGAATTCCACCCGTACAGTAGATCAGAGTTGTTCGATCCTTTGGCAGGTCACAATTCTCCAGATAGTCGGAGAATTCGGTAAAACTGTCGATATCGGGGTCGATGGCCTCACGAAAGGTTCCCACCCGAGTCTCATAGCGATTTCGAGTATCCAAGACCGTCACCGGCTCTTTCGACTTGAGCAGAGCGTGCCACTCTTTAGGCGTCAGGTGTCGGTGGCGCTCGCCACTGGGGCGAAACCTGTCTCCATAGAGGATCGACTGGTCCTTCAGTTCCACTTTCCACTTCGGAAACGGCCTCTGGGGACACTCGCTATTCTTGTATTCCAGGCCCTCAAAGTGCGGATAACTATCCAGAAGCTCACGCAGTGCAGAGATCTCAGCCTCCGTCCCAGAGGCCATTCCATTGATACCTTCAGGTGCGAGCAAAATCAGGCCCTTGAGCCCAGGAAGCTCTAGCAATCTCTCTCGCAAGGCCTGACGCTCTTCTTGGCTCAGGTCAACGAAACGAAAGAATGTGGTAACGATCATATTCCCAGGACTTTTCGGGCTGGTTCGGTTGTCCCTGTTTCTGAGCTAAACGCGCCCATCCTCAAAGGCCAGTTGCAAACCGAGCCCACGCAAGGCTTGCAGAAAGGAAGCCTCGTCGCGCCCCTTTTGCAGCCAACTCTCCCTCAAATCGGCTATCCTCGACTCCCCCCTGAAGTCGAACAGCAACTCTGCCTCATCCGCACTCAAGGGATCGGCGGGGAACCAATTCTGGTCAACGGGCTCCAAAAAGCCCGCCGTGTGCTCTCGGTCTCGCCAAAGAGTGCGATAGTAGGAACTCAAGCGAGGCTTGGCATCGGGATCTGGAGCCCACTCTGGGTCTCGGTATTTTCGCTGCGCTGCCAGCCAATCTTGGATGTGCTCCGACTTGGAGACCTTAGGCCAAAACGATGTCTTCTTCACTTTCCAGTTCGGAGCGTCGGCTCGACATCTAAGGATATAAACCTGAGCAAAATCGACGGCGATGATCCCCTGCTTTCGATAGCTCTCCAAATACGCTCTGTACTTTGCCTCATAGTCCTCAGAGGGCCCCACGTGAAGCTTGATGTAGGCGCCCACAGCCTTCTCCCCAAAGCTCACAACCGCGATTCCCCAGCCGCGCCCTTGGCCCAGCCACCGCTCTAAGCGCTCCAAATAGCTTTCACTCTCCAAGACTGGGTACTCCAGAACCATACTAAAGAGCCCACCAGGCGCCAATCTTTTCGGCAGACCCGCCACCAGTCTCTCCGGGACTTCATCACCCGTCTCACCCGCACTGCGATGCACCAAGACCTCGGGGTCGGGGCTGGGGACATAGGGTGGATTCGCCGTGATCAGATCGTACTCGCCCTCCTCCAAGGGCTCATAGAGGTCCCCCAGATGGGTCGAGCACTCCACACCGTTGATGGCCGCATTGAGCCTGGTGTACTCCAGTGCTCGCGGGTTGATGTCCACCGCTTGGGACTCGGAGCTCTCTCGACTCGAATGAACCGCATGAACCCCCGAGCCTGTGCATAGGTCGAGCGCCCGGCCACCGCTGGTCCGAGGAGTCAGACGCGCCAAGACATAGCTGTCGGTCCCTAGCTCGTAGACCTGACCTTTCTCCTGACCCTGGGTCACCCAATAGTCGGTGACGATAAAACGGTCCAAACACGGATACACCACGACGCGACTCGAAACAACGCCGGAACGGCGCGAGAGGACCCCACAGAGAATCAGGCTCGAGATCAGGCCACGGCTCAGCAGCTTCGAGGCGCTCTGGACAGGCAACCCTTCCCCCAAGAGAAAGAGCTGAACGAACATCGAAAGATCCGAACCGTCGTGTTTGCAAAGCCAGAGATATCTCGGTAGGTCTGCCGCATCGATGAGCGAGAGGTCCCCTACCTCAAGGAGTTGGGCGATGGCCAACTCGTGATAACCGACCGACCTCAATCGCTCGGCCAAAGGAGCGATTTCCACCGGTGAAACTCTGAGCTTTATATCGGGAAGTGGCATCATGCAGGCTTGCTGAACTCCCTACAATGTCCTCTCTGGAGGTCTCGCCGAAGCCGTCAATTTGCTCACGAAGGTGCCCTCCTTCGGAGCAAGAAAACTCTTGGATGCTCAAGAACTTCTTAAAAGGCTTACTCGCTCTTATCATCCTCGTGGCCATCGCCTACCCCATCTGGGTCACTTTGCCTAGAGAGACCCACAAGGCTGAACTCGATCTCATTCGGGTCACCACGGGACAGAGGTTCAGGCAGATTCAGAGTAAAGCTCGGACTCCAGAGATGAACGGGTATCTGGCCGAGAACTTCGTCAGTTGGTGGGCCCCCAAGGGTCAAGACAAGCCGGACCAACCCGCTGAGTTGGCCTGCAAAGCCTGGAACCAGAAGTACAGCTCCGACTCCGTTGGCCAACAAGTCGACCACAAAGCCCTGCTCAAGAGTCGGGACAAGGACTATTTGAAAGCCCGAAAAGACTTCGAGGTCTACCTTCCGGAGTTGCTTGCGGCCTACCGGAAGCCTCTCTTCGTTGTCCCCTCTGACAAGATGACTCAGGACGATCTAACCCTAAACTTCGTGGCCGTAAAAGAGACCGTCTACGCGGTCACAGGCTATGTGGAGAGCAAGGTCGCCGAAGGTGAGCCCGAACTCGCCGTAGAGATTCTCGCGCCGGTTTTCTCACTCGCTATCAACCTTCAAGGCCACTCCTCTATGGTTCACGACATGCTGGGAGTCAGCGTGAGGAACTTCGGACTGGATTGCCTGGTCAAGAACTTCTCACCCAACAGCGACCTGCGGACCGAACACTGGCTCAAACTGGCCGAGTCACTGCTCTACTCGGTCCCCCCAGAAAACCTCACCGAAATCGCCCTCGGCAACGATCTCGTTCTCGTCGACCAGGCCTTGGAAACGGTGGCCAACGCTTCTCCTGAAGATGAAGTCATCGCCAGGGAGGGAATCTTGCCCGCAGTCCTACCCGGCATGATGGCTCGGGAAATAAGAATCTACCACAACAATATGGCAACTCTCATAGACCAGGTGAAGGCGACTGGAAACTTCAACCCCGAATCCACCAAGAACGTCACCCTGTGGGGCTTCTTGACGGGCCGAGTCTCCGAGTTGAGCGCGGTCTGCATTCCTGACTTCCAGCGAGCCAACGCCAACTTGACCATCAACCGACGCCGAACCGTGGCCTCGGCTGTCGCCACGGGCCTGTTGGCCTATCGAGTTCAACACGGCAAGAATCCTGAAAGCCTAGAGAAACTGATCGACTTAGGCTTGGAGCTACCCCCTCACGACTTTCTGCTCTACGAGAACGCCGGCAAGACTGCAACGCTGAGGTTCAAAGTTCCAGCCCAAGACATGACCGCACTCAGGCTAGAAAATCAAGAGACGGGAAGCAGCTGGTTCAAGTGGGACAGCGAGGGCGGCGTCTTCACCTTCTGAAGCCGCCGCTCCATTCGAGAGACGTCGAACGTTCAAAGCCCCGTCACAACGGGGCTTTTTCGTTTCCCGAGAGGTTCGCAGCAACTCCGCAAGACCGACTCCGATAGCACAATTTCAACATCCCTTGGAAGATTGCTGGGATTTTTCAAAGAGTTGTAACAAAATCATGACGGAAGCTGTAACGTTTTGTTCATATCCAACCGATCTCTTTTAACATCTCGGGATCCTCGGGCTCATCGCATTCCATTACTCTTAGTTTACAGAGAGATAACAATTGACAAGAAACGCTCATAAAACGAGGAGTACACAGTGAATTTTCAAGGCATAACACAGAACCAATTTGGCGGAGGTTTCCAGCGCGGCGGAATGCTCGGGATGGGCGGAAACCCCATGATGCAAATGATGATGCAGATGATGCAACTCATGATGACGCTCATGCAAGGTCAAATGGGCGGTGGTCAAATGGGTGGTATGCCCAGTGGAATGAGCCCAGGCTTCGGTGGCAGCGGCGGCGGTTGTGGCTGTGGCGGCGGCGGTGGCGGAGTCCCAGGCTTCGGCGGCTTCGGTGGCAATGGAAGCGGCTTCGGAAATCGCGGCGGCTTCACAAATCCAGGGATCGGCAATGGCGGTAGCCACGGTGGCGGTTTCCGCAGCACTGATGGCTATGTGCCCTCAGGCTCTGGCCAAGCTGGAGCCATCGGCAATCTTGGCAGTGGCCAGGGAGCAGACGCGGTGCGCTGGGCTCTGGGCAAAGAAGGCATCAGCGAGAGCAACAACCCCGGTGCCGTTCGAGCTATCTCTCGCGGAGCTTGGCAGCCTTGGTGCGCAGATTTTGTCTCTCAAGCTTATAAGAATTCTCCCGGCGGGTCTCCTTTTGGCCATCAATCATCGGTAGCCGGGATCCTCGGTTGGGGTCGGCAGAACGGCCGATTCTTTGGTGCCGGAGACGCGGCCCGAAATCCTGGAGTTCTCCGACCCGGCGACATCGCCACCTGGAAATCAAATGGGAAATCCCACGTTGGCCTGGTTACCGGATTCAACGAGAACGGGACCTTCAACACCATCGAGGGTAACTCAGGTGACGCTGTTCGTCGCCGAACCCACTCCTTCGGACGCGGTCTCACCGGATTCGTTCGCCCCCGTGGGTCGATGCCCGGGCAGTAACACCTCACCCCAAAGAGTCTCTCTCCAAAGGTCCTGGTCGCCATGCCAGGGCCTCTTTTTCATGGCTTGTGGAAGGGAACCTTTGGTCCTATCTCCCTCGGCTCAAGCCTTGTTGGTGCTCAACCCTTTCACAGCCCTACAGGCTGATCGCCAGCGCTCTTGCCAGTCCCCCCGTATCACCTGATAGGGGCGGCCCAGAGCCTCCAGCGAATCGCGACAGCGTTGAAAAAACTCGGTCCGTCCTCGGGGCCGTAGCCGAAGAGTGTCTTGGACCCAGGGGACATCCACGTCCAAGAGCAGAGTGAGGTCATAACGGCAGCGTTTCAGCAAACTCGTTACCGACTCCGGCACCGTCCCGAACAACTCCTCGCACCACAAAGCCGTGGTCAGCGGATCGGTGTCACAGAACAACCACGGCTTGCCCAACTCAGCGAGAGCCTGCTCGCTGGCCCATTGCCCCTGAGCGATGACCTCCATGTCAGCGAGTTCAAACTCCGCCCCTTTATCGCTCAACCAGGTTCGAGCATATTCCGGAACCCAGGAACCGGAGAACTCCTGCGCGAGCCTCTTTGCCAAGCAGGTCTTGCCGGTGGACTCCGGTCCAAAAAGGAGAACCTTCTTGGTGAAGTAGGGCTTCACCACATCCGGTATGAGATCCCAATGGCGTTCTGGGGATTGGCGAATCTCCGTGCCGCTCACAGGGATACTGTCTCGCATGCCATTGGTGGGTATAAAACGAGCATCCAAAACCTCGGCCAAACGCTTTCCATACTCCTCAGAGGCGAAGACCAGATCGATGGGTCGTCCCACCACTCTGGTCAGAGAGTCCTTCCAAATCGTCCAGAACTCTGGATGCTCGTGGGGGAGTTGAGGATTCTCATCGGTGAGATGGACCACCCTGATCTGAGGGAACAACGCTCGCATCCACTCGCAGCGCAGCGATCCCGGGATCGGCTCTGCGGCCAAACTCCCGACAACAACCGTCACATCCTGAGTAAAATGACGGGCAAAGTCGATAAGATGGCAATGCCCCTTGTGCGGCGGCATGAATTTTCCCAGGACGAGGCCGTGCAATCCACGATGGTCAATCGACATACCCATCACCCATTTGGGTCATATTGGATCAGATCCTGGCTGGCCGAAAGGTGTGCCGCACATCGCACCAAATTGCTAGTGTCATGAACAGCTATGTTCCTGACACGACCTACGATGAGATGTTTGACCCCAAGGGTCAGGTCCGCCCTCATTACTCCAACCTCAACAAACTTTTCGACTCGCTCGGAAACGAGGAACTCAAAAGACGGCGACGCTCAGCGGACCTTTCCTTTCTTCACCAAGGGGTCACCTTTACCGTTTACGGTCACCAGGACTCCACCGAGAAAGTGTTTCCCTACGATATTGTCCCAAGGATCATCACAGCCCAAGAGTGGAGACCGATCGAGAGCGGTCTGAGCCAGCGAATCACCGCGCTCAACCTTTTCCTTGGCGACATCTATCACGACGCCAAGATCCTCAAAGACAAGATCCTCCCGGCCCATCTCATACACAGTTGCCGACACTACCTGAGGCAAATGCGAGGCGTCCACGTGCCCAAAGGGGTCTATGTCTCGATCGTGGGAACCGACCTCGTTCGAGACGAGAGCGGCCAGTTCTTTGTCTTGGAGGACAACCTCCGGGTCCCCAGCGGGGTGTCCTACATGTTGGCCAACCGCAAGGTCATGAAAGAGACGTTCCCGACCCTGTTCTCCCAATACGAAGTCCGATCGGTGGCCAGTTACGGTCAGGCTCTTCTCAAAACACTTCGCTCCCTGAGCAATCTCAGCCACGCCGAACCAACTGTTGTGGTACTCACCCCTGGGGTGTACAACTCGGCTTACTACGAACACGCCTTGCTTGCCCGGGAGATGGGGGTTGAGTTGGTAGAGGGTCGAGACCTTCTCGTGCATGACAATGTGGTGTACATGAGAACCACCTCCGGCCTCAAACGAGTCGACGTGATCTACCGCCGAATCGACGATGATTTTCTCGATCCGTTGGCCTTTAGGCCCGACAGCGCGCTGGGGGTTCCGGGACTTTTTAACGCCTACCGACACGGCAAGGTCACCCTCGCCAACGCCATCGGAACAGGAGTGGCCGACGACAAGGCCCTCTACGCCTACGTACCTCAGATCATCAAGTATTACCTAGACCAGGACCCCATTTTGCCAAATGTGAAAACCTATATCCTCACCGACAAAGCAGAGCGGGACTATGTCTTGGCCAATCTCGACAAACTCGTTGTCAAAGCGGTTGGAGAATCCGGCGGCTACGGCATGCTGATCGGTCCGCACAGCAGTCAGAAAGAACAAGACGAGATGGCTGAAGCCGTGCGTCAGAACCCCCGAAATTTTATTGCCCAGCCAACTCTCGACCTCTCCCAGGCACCCTGTCATCTCGGTGAGAACCTTGTCCCCAGGCGCATCGACTTGAGACCCTACGTCCTCTTCGGAGAGAAGATCAGAATCGTCCCTGGGGGTCTGACCCGCGTCGCCCTCAAAGAGGGGTCGCTGGTGGTCAACTCCTCTCAAGGGGGAGGCAGCAAGGATACCTGGGTTCTAGCCGAGGAGCGATCATGAAGACGATGTTGAGTCGGGTCGCCGAGCACCTTTACTGGCTCGGTAGATACCTCGAACGTGGGGAGCACACCGCCCGAGTCTTCAACGTTCAAACGCACCTGGCTCTTGAGGAGTCTGCGGAGAACCGGCGTCAGAAACTCAGAGACGTGCTCAGAGCGCTCAGGCAGCCCGAACTCGACGCCGAGACCTTCGACGAGGCCGCCTTTCAATTGATACTCGACGCCAAGAACCACTCCTCAGTGAGAAGCTGTGTCCGTCTGGCCCGTGAGAACGCTCGCCAAGTTCGCGAGCGCATATCCAGCGAAATGTGGGAGCAGATCAACCGGGTTCACCTCTTTGTAGACAGCCAAGCCGACGGGACCCTCTTTCAGAGCAGCCCTCAAGAGTTCTTCAAAGAGGTCTTGACCGGAATCCATCTCGTCAACGGCCTCACCGACTCCACCATGAGTCGGGATCAAGCCTGGCAGTTCATCCAGACAGGTCGCTGGCTGGAACGCTCCGGACTCATCGTCACTCTGCTGGAGACCTATTTGCAAAACAGCGAGTCCAAACGCTACCTCGATTGGCTCGGACTCTTGAAGTGCTGTACCGCTTTCGAAGCCTTTCGCAAGAAACTCGGCGTGGAGCTCAACCCCACCAAGATCGTAGACTTCTTGCTCCTCAACGACAGCTTCCCCCACTCCCTTCACTTCTCTATAAGTCAACTTCGACGAGCGCTCTCGGCCATGGCCGACGAAACCGAGAACCGCAAAACTCGAGATCTCATGAGAGTCGTTGGCAAGATGCACCACGACTTGGAATTCGAACGCGCCGAAGAGATTCTCGACGGTGATCTCAACGCCTACTTCGAGCGATTCCGCAACGATCTCAAGTCCGTTCACACCCTTCTCTATCAACTCTATATCTCCCGAGAGGCGCAGTTTTGAGCAAACTCTATCAGATTCGGCACGTCACGCGGTATCGCTACGAAAACGATATCACCGAGAACTTCATGGAAGTCAGAAAATGCCCCGTCACGCGCGGCAGACAGCGCTGCATGAGCTTTGACATCAAGGTGGAGCCCAAGTCCAAACTCGCCCGGATCGAGGAGTTCACCGGCAATATCGTCCACCACTTTGATATCCCCCAGCCCCACCGACAGATGATCGTCACGGCTGAATCCCTGGTTGAGATCCGAGACTCCAAAGCCCCCGAGATCGTCCTCGATGCGCAGAGCTGGAGTCAGATCCGAGAGCTCGAAAACGAATCCGATTTTCTAGACTCCATACTCCCGAGCTCGATCGTGAGAGAGACCGATGTTCTCAAGGCCCTGTTCAGCAAGACCAAACCCAAAGGCGATGAGGACCCCTACACCTTTCTGCGTCGCATCAATCAGGAGATCTCCCAACGCTTCGAATACGTCACCTCGAGCACTCAAGTCGACTCACCTCTGGATGAGGCCCTGAGCAAAAAGCAAGGCGTGTGCCAAGACTTCGCTCACATCTTCATCGGCTTAGCCAGGATGGCCAAGATCCCGACGCGCTATGTCTCGGGATATCTCTTTCACCGCCAAAACGAGGAAGACCGCTCCTTGAGCGATGCCTCACACGCCTGGGCGGAAGCCTACCTCCCAGGCCACGGATGGGTCGGCTTCGACCCCACCAACAACATCCGAGCAACCGACCGTCACATCGTGGTCTGTGTTGGCCGAGACTACAAAGATGTTCCACCAACGCGAGGCATCTATCGCGGACAATGCTCCAGTGAACTCAGCGTGGCCGTTCAGGTGCATCCAGCCGATACCCCACCGGTGGCCGATCAGTTCAGGCGAATGGATGAGTCCGATCTCAAATCCGATGTGTGGCTCAAAGAGAACCCCTGGGCCCTGGATGCCCAACAGCAGCAGCAACAGTAGTCTCATCCAGAGTCTCCATCACCGCCGCGACATAGCGCCTCATCTCTGCGGCAGCCTCATCGCACAACGCCTGCGGCTCGACGGCTTGAAAGCCGTTGCCCAAAAGCAACAGGTCGAAGTCTCGCCTCTCGACAAACTGCTGCCAGCCAGGCAGACCCTTGAACAAAGCTCTTTGGGCAACGGAGACGACCGAAGAGCAAGAACGAAACCCAAAAAACTCTCCCGCTTCGACCTCTGTTAAAATCTGTTGCGAGCCTCTGCACCTCTGCACTTCTTGAATGCTCTCGACCAGGTCCAGCAAATGGATGTTCCACCCTTTTCGGATGCTCACAACTCGGCGTGTTTGGAGCTCAGGCTGAAGCAGATAAGACAAAGTCTGCTGGGCCGCCCAGCCCGTTGGAGTCCAGTCGAAATAGAGATTGGACTCCCGGCAAACACGCGGGAAGCAGCCCATTTCGAGCAGACCTGCTATCACCAAGAAGAGCAGTTCTCCAGGAGACGGCTCCGCGAAGAGTTGACCGTACTCGAAGGTCCATCCCGGCCAGTTCCATCGAGTCAGAAAGCGCTCAGCGACCCATTTGCTCTGCGCGTACCCCCCAAAGATAAGTTCAGGTTGCGCCTTCTCAGAGTCCAGAGAAGCCGGACTCGCCGACAGCAGCACAGCCAGAGTGGAGGCTTGATGAATGGGCTTTCCCAGTTGGGCGAGTCTCTCCAGGCAATCGATATTGAGGCTCCTCAGCTCCCCGAGAGATCGATTCAAATCCAAGTCGGCGGCAAGGTTGAGCACGACATCGACCTCCCTTGAGAGAGTCTCCCACTGATCCGGGTTCAAGCCAAAGTCGGGCAGAGTGAGATCGCCAACGAAGCAGCGAGAATCGATCGAGGTTCGAGTCAGATAGCAGAGTTCGAAAGACTCTCGGAGAAGAGGGCTCAGCGCCCTCCCCAGACGACCCGTGCCACCTGTGACCAACATGACCGGGCGTTCGGGGAAAGAGCGGGAAGACTCTCTCTTGGGCCGTCTGACGATCGGCCTTGCCGGAACCTTCTGTTTCAGAACAGAAACGGCAAGAGCCCGGCAAAGAGTTCGATCCGAAGGAGTCGAAAAGGGTCCTCCTCTCTCCAGAGCCAAAGCCAAGCAGCCCAGGGAATCCAAGTGAGACGAAGGAGTCGGGGGAAGATGTCGCTCCAACTCCGAGTAAGCGACCTTACCGGAGTCGGTCATCGGCAACGCTGCGAGCCTGATGTAGTGGAGCGGAAGCCAGCCGGGAACCAGCGCCTGAGAGAGAGCTTGTCGCAAGGCCCGCTCCTCATCCTCCAATCCATCGTGACCGACCCAAAAGATGGCCACTCGTTCCCTGAGCAGACAAACCGCAACTCGACTCGGCGGCTCTGACCCTCTCAGTTGCTCCAGAGCCCGACGGGCCCTCACCTCGATCTCATCGAGTTCGAGCCTCTGACCTCGCACCTTGACCTGTCGGTCCCGACGTCCCACAAATTGGAAACCGTGGCGAGGATGATACTCTCCCAAACAATCTCCGGTCCGGTACCATCGCATCCCATCATCGCAAAAGAAGCGGGACCTTTCTCCTGGCTCTTCTGCCAAGTAGCCCTGAGCGACGTGACTGCCCCCGATCAGCAACTCGTTTCCCTCGCGTCGATACTCTACGCCCTGCAAGGGTTGACCGATATAAGCACGATCCCAATCCTCATCGACAACGCTCAGGCTCGAACAGACCGTGGTCTCGGTCGGCCCATAGACAGCGACCACTCGGTGATAGCGACTCCACAAACGCAGGCGTGAAGGCTCGCTCGCCTCGCCGCCAACGATGAGCGTCACAAGAGTAGAGGGGAAATCTCCCGGTTGATAGAGAGCCAAAACCGCCGGTGGGATGTCCAGGTGAGTGATCCCTCGACGCAGCAAGACATCGCTCAGTTCAGCGCCCACACTCTGACCACCACAGACCAAATTGGCACCCGAAAGAAGTGCGGTCGCGATGTCTGACAGACTCGCATCGAATCCCGGCGACAACATCCAGAGAACCTTTGAATCAGGCTTCAGACAAAACGCCTCGACCTGCTGCTTGGCAACCGACAAGAGACTCCCGGGACCTACCAGCACAACCCTGGGGCGACCCGTTGAACCCGATGTTGTGACCGCGTACTCGACCTCCTCGTAGACCCTCCAATCCCCTTCGGCGCGGGCCCAACCCGACACCCTGAAGACGCCGAACGGTCGACACCTCTCGACGATCTCGCCAGACCGCCCGGCGGGCGTTGCCGGATCCAACATCAAAGGGACGCCGCCGGCCATCCAGATCGCCAGAAGGCGCGTGATCAATCGGGTCGAGCGAAGCTCCTGCAGGAGCACAAGCCCACCCGCGCATCCGCTCAAGTCCGCACTGACCGACTCCGCCTGGGCCCACAGTTGCGCGTAGGTGAGTGAACCCTCGGCGTCGCTCACCGCGACGCGATGAGGCATTCGCCTGGCGGTGGCTCGAATAGCCCTCAACAAGCGCATCAGTGGATTCGGCGGAAGCTCCCCAGACAGAGACCTTGGCTTCGATTGTCTCTGTCTGGGGCTCCCACTTCAGCCTCAAGATGGCGCTCGCGGAAAAAGCGAAAATCGAGTGAAAAACGAACCTTCGATGAGCGATTCACCAGAGTTTGGTGAAGATGAGCGGCAGAAAACAAGAGAACATCCGCCCTCTCCATCTCCACCTCATAGGTCTGTCCACCCGGCGGCACAAGAGCCCTTGGATAAACCGAAGAGCGGTTCGCGTCGAGACGACCGAATCCACGCTCGCGCTCAAAGACTTGAGCCACAAAGCCCTCTGAATCATTGGCGATAGGAGCCTCGAAGTGATCCAAGTAGAATCGAAAGCTGTTTCTCCGATCGACTCTCTGGAGCGGCAACCAGGCGTTCACCTGACAAGCGGGATTGCCATACCAGGTGTCGCGGTGTCCGTAAAAGACCGGGGCCGCCGATTCTATATCCTCAAGCCCCGGGGTCACCGCCCGGAGCCTCACGGTATCCAGATTCAGGTCCTTCGCGGTCAATCCCAGCGCTGCCAGACAACAGGCCGCTAGCCTTGAGAACCGAGGGCTGGCCACCTCTTCCCGCGCCTCATTGAGCCTCTCCCGAAAAAGGTCCGCCGAGAGCAACTCTGGCGACTCTCCGAAACACGCCCTCACCACCTCCCGAGCGGCCTCGACTAAAGAGCGCGACTCCAGAAAGGCTGGCCGAAAAATCAGCTCCCCTCGAAAAATATCACCATAGAGGTCATCACTCTTCACGCGACCTGGATTTTCGCTAAGGCGAGTCGCATTCCGCCTACCAAGGGAAAGTCTCCCGGCCTGTTGACCGCTCGGCTACCACCACCCCAAAGCCGAAGCGATCAACAAAAGTGGGATACCGACGATATAGCCGATCAGCACCACCGGAAACAGAGAGACAAAGGCTAGAATGCCGCACCGGAGCATTCGGCGTTCCTGTAGGACCTGACCCAAAAAAGCTCCCACCCAGCCCAAGAGGGGAATGCCTATCAAGAACACCAAGCCGAAGGGGAGCACCCTGCGAGAGGTGTAGCCTCCCTCCTCACTTATGTAGAACGTTTCCGAAAGCCCGAGGGGACTGACGGCCGTCACCTTGTCCACAGAGTCCCCAGAGCCGATCAGATGAGTTACGAGTGGAAACCTCACTTCTGGGAGGACCTCTCGCTTCACAATCTCCGGAGCGGTGGCCGGAGTGTAGACCGAATCGCCCTGGCGAGACCAGTAGTAAGGCGCTCCCAAGGAGAGTAAAACACCACCCACTAGCGCCGAAATCAGGACCAGTTTCACCATGCCTATGGCGTCTGCCAAGCTGACCCCTAGGTATCGGCTCACCCGAGAAAAGAGTCCGACAAGGTTGCTGACAGGAACCGCTTCCGTCGCTTCCTCTTGGGCCGGCCTCTGATCCAGAATAAAAAAACGCAGCTTCTGGCAATCTTCTGTGCTAAGTCCATCACCGAATCTCGAGCGAGGCGCGTCGATGAGAAATTCGACCGTGGGAAGGGGAAAAAAACGACGATTGGTCCAGCCCTTGTCCACCGACACTCCGTGCAGTTCTGCCCACTCGATCTTTGTCTGCTCCGCCCCAAAAAGACTCGGTTCCAGGAGACTCAAACCGTTCTTCGGCTCAATCCTCAGAGTAACCGGCTGCGATCGACGCCAGAGGATGGTTGCAGCGCAAAAGGACGAGAGACTCAAAACGTATGCTATGGCTGTGACCTGTGTCTCCCACAGAAAAGCACTCAAGAATGTGGCACCAGATAGGGCCAAGAGAGCCAGGAAAAGCGGGAACGAACCGCTGACTCCAGGGCGGATGATCAAGAGAGAGTCCCCACGCTTTTCGATCTTCAGCCCCTCGATGCTATCGAGGTCAAGACTACCGGAGGCCTCTAGCTCCCTACGAGTGCGCTGGTCGATTTTCATAGCACGACGGTAGCACTGCACGACAAACTTGGCCTGCGGAGCGGGAAAACGACCTAGCCAGAGCGTCCGCCCATCGGCCAGATTGAGCTTGACCTGAAGGAAGCCCCTTTGAGCGGCCAGACCCGTGGTCACGTCGTCCACAAGAGAGAAGGGTACGGACACTTCCTTGCCCCGAACAAAGAAGAGCCGCCAAATATTGCGGGTCAACTCTTCCCTCTCTTCGTCCAGAACCGTGACCGTCTTGGTGGAGCCGAAGATCAGTCCTATCAACAGGAAGAGGAGCCCCAACGAGAGTGGCGCTCCATCGCCGCTGGTGAGGAGACTCGACGCGGCGATAGCGAAACCCATGATCAGAAAGAGCGCCCCCACCCATCGCGTGTCTGATTGAAGAACCTCCACTTGCTCGCTCATTTATTCACCATACGCAACATTCTACCTCAACACATCCATATACGCAAGAAAGGATTCCCAGGAATCGCCCCTTGCTCGTTCACTGTGGCAAAGAGGGTGACCTCACAAGAGCAGAATCACAGAGCAACTCTCGTCACTTTTGGGCCAACCAGATCAGCCGTTCGCTCTGATCGTTGTAGCTGCCGGATTGAAAATCGCCAAAAACTCTGAGCGGTGAACAGCCAGCGCAACGGAGCATCTTTCCCAACTCCTCAGGAGAGTAGAGCCTCGTCACTCCCCAGCGCGTAAAGCGTTGACCTGCCGAGGTTCGAAACTCCCAAGTCTGACTCAAAAGCCTGCCTTCACTCTGCAATTCACTGAGGCGCCGAATGGTAGAGCCACAAGCCGTTTGGCGGGTCATCTCTGGCTGAAAATTACCGTAGACCCTATCCGGGTTTATGGTGTCGATCACGATCATGGCCTGACTTCGGACCGAGGCTACCAGGCGATTGAGAACCTCCTGATTGTAGGCATCCTCTCGACTGTAGCCAAAACTCGAGTAGAGGTTCATGCCCGCGTCACATTTCGGACTCTGATCGTAGCCCGCGGCATCATCGCAGCACACCTTCAGGTTGGGCCAGCGCTTGCGCGCCTCGACGATGAGTTCAGGACTCGCATCGACCCCCCACACCTTCACCCCCCTTTCGGCCAGAGGCCCGGCCACTCTGCCCCAACCGCAACACTGATCGAAAACTGTGGAACCTGGTCCCAGCCGGAGATGGGTCATCAGAAACTCTATCTCGTTGTCCCGCAGCTCGTTCAGAATGAGACCAGCCACCGTACAATCGAAGAAATCGCACCACCACTCACTCATCGTGTCCAGCTATCTTGGAGATAGTAGCTCGACAAGATCCACAACAACGCCGGTTCCCACTCCCAGCGGTCTCGTCCCCCAAGACGCCGGATCTTGTGGAGATTCTTCCTCGCCCCCTGAGTATCGATGTAGGGATGGTCATCCCCCGAGAAACGCTCTTCCAGTGCTGCATACAGCCGTTCTCCAAGGGGAGGAGCCATAAAAGGATGCTTGGGCCGGTTCAAGATTTTCTCGTGGACGAAGCCGCGCATCGCGGTGCGCAATTGGCTCTTTGAACCATCCTGCTGAGAGAGCGAGGTCAAAGAACAGCGCTCCCACAGTCGATGGTCCAAAAAGGGAGGGCGTCCCTCCACCGAATGCGCCATCTCAGTACCATCTCCGAGAACCTCAAGAATGTAACTTCTCAAGGCTGTGTCGAGCCAAGCATCTCGGGCTCTCTCTAGAGGCGATGCTCGAACACAAAGCGCATCCAGCACGCGCTGAAACTCCTCAACCGGGTCGGCTTTCAAGTTCAGAAAGCTCAAGATTTTCTGACCCAGACTGTACTTGGCCAGAAAAAACGCTGGCCAATCCGCAGGGAGAGGACTCGGCCTCTTTGGGGTCACCAGGATCCCAAGCCCCGCCGGGTCGCGCAGGATATCCTCTTGATCGGTAGGCCCGAAGTAGCCGCGAAAGTGACGATATCCAAAGAACAGCTCATCCGCCCCTTCGCCGGTCAAAAGAACTTTTATGCCATCGTCTCGAACAGCCTCGGAGAGCTTCCACTTGCCAACCGAGTGCCCATTGACACAGAGCCCCTCGGTATCGGCGACCACTCGGGCAAGCCGCGCGAGTATCTCCTCTGAAGAGAGCGAAATAACCCGGTGCGAGACTCCCAAACGAGCGGCCTGATCGGCTGCCAAGGCGGCCTCGGAAAACCCCTCACAAGCAAGACCTTCGAAATCGATGGTGTAGGCCTTGATCCGCTCTTTCTCCTCTGCCGCAAGGGCCAAGATGGAGGCGCTATCCACGCCCCCGCTGAGCAACACGGCGGTCTCTGAACCAGAGCGCAATCGGAGTCTCACGGAGGTTTGAAGCTCCTCAAAGAGATCCGTCGCCGGCCCCTCCGGTGAGCCCTCTGCTGAGCAATCGGGCACTTGCCAATAACGCGCCACTCGGGCCTGGAAGTCTTTCAGAACCAAGAAGTGGGCCGGCTTCAGGCTGTGGACTCCTGCAAAGAGGCTCTCCCCAGCGGGGGGATACTGAGTCGCCGCCGCGTGCGCAAACGATCGCGGGCACCATCCCGCCGGCAACCCCGCCGCCCAG
>CAZVVF010000008.1:0-16481 GCA_964630575.1 uncultured Burkholderiales bacterium
GAAGGTTGAGTAAATTGATAGAGTCAGGGAGCCGTCGCTTCCATGGGAGGACAAATGACAAAGATTTTTTTCAGAGGCCTTCTGATCATGTTCGCCCTCGTCAATGCTCTTCTCGCCCAACCGACAACGCCCACGGTCTACGTCAACGAGAAGTTTCACTTGGTTGAACTCGCCCGAAGCCAACGGGCAACCCTGCGCTATGACCTGCGACCAATCGGAGGCGAACACCTCAAAGTGAAGCTCTACCGACACGACCAAACTCTAGACCAAGAGCCTCTCAAGGAATGGCTCTTTCACGGCCAGGCCGGTCGCGAGAGAATCTCGCTCGAAGGCTTGCCTCTGGCTGTCTACACCATGGTCGCCTACTGCAGCGATGAATCCGGCCAGGCCCTGGCTTATGCCGCCCCCTTTATCCATCTCGAATACGGTGGATGGCGGGCCTGGGAAGCGTTCAAGCCCCCCGTTGAAACCGTCGAAGGCAAGCCCGAAGGGTTCGAGGAGGTCGAGGCGGCCACAAAGATCAGCAATCGAGACGTGGGGATCGGGGTGATTCCACCAGCGGTCGTCATCAAACCTGGACAAACCGCAACCTTCAAGGCCAACTTCCGCAATATGGAGGCTGAGCCGTTAAAATGGAAACTCGTTGGCGAAGGCAAGCTCAAAGCCATCGAGGATGGGGCCTATTTGTACACCGCTCCGGCAGAACAACTCGGAACGAAGCTCTTTCGAGTCGAGGTTCAGAGCACCGCGCATCCCGATCTCCAGGGCGGAGCGACAATTTTGGTGACCAACGCCAGCCAAGAGCAACTCAACAACCTCTAACCCAGAGACCGAGAAACGCCTACTCGGCGCTCGGCCGACAAGGAGCAGAGACGATATCGATCAGCCCCTTACCACCCTCGGCCACGAAACGATAATGCTTGTAGGCTGAAGGCTCCCCCATCAGCTGCAGCTTACGGGTGGCAGGCGATGTGAGAGTGGAGTAAAGCCCCTCTATCTTCGTGTCGGCTGCCGGCTCAAGAACCTGGAAAAGCTGACACTCGGGGAAAAATAAGTTGTGAACAGCCTGGTCCTCCCTCAAACCGATGTGCAAGGTGCCGCTAGCACGGTTCCAGGTATAGCCTTCGAGCGTCACCGAAAGAGGAATAAAAACGCCCAGACGGGGAGGCGTCTCAGGTCGTATCTGACGCTCTTTGGGTGGAGGTGGTGGCGGCGGCGGTGTGCTAGGGGGACCGGATGGTCCCGTTTGCAACAGCGAGTTCTCCGGGGGGGGCCGAAAGGTGGGATTGCTAGCGAAGTTTGGATAGCTCCGCTCCAGTTCCGGGTCGAGCCGTCGAGCTTGCTCCAGGAGTGTCTTGAGGTCTGTCTCTGTTCGCGTCTGCAACACCGTCGACATCCGCGAGAGCTGGCGTCTTTCGTCGTCGGTTGCGGGCAGAAAGGTGAGGCCCGAATGAAACTTCCGCTCATTGGTCCCCTGTTGCCGCGACCAAACCACTTTGGCACGACAGGTGAACGACTCGAGCTCTCCCCTGTCAAACTCGAAGGTCAACTCCGGCTCGGTACCGAGCTCTAAGTGTCCGTGGGTCTCCAGTTGGACACCAGACCGACTCAAATCGAGCGTCACGCCCCGATACCCGGGAAGGTCCCGAGACAAGACTCGAAGCGAAACATCGTATCGCTCTCCATCGCGGTCGACCAATTGTGCCTTCTTTTCTTTATTCCGAAAGCGGCTTAACATTTGCTGCCCTCCATCGCTGCCCGGCGTAGGCCCTCAAGCTCCTGAGCCGATAGTCCCATTCTGAGCACCAATCCCTCGATATAGCCCATCTGCTCGGGGCCGATCGAACCGGTGGAAAAGCAGATCGTCATCAACAGTTGGAGGGCTCGTTTCTGGTCCTCTCGACTCGGGAACAGTTCCTCCAACCTCACCGGGTCCCGATCGGCGGGAGGCTCCGAGAGGTTCTTGTCTAGCAGACAAACCACCTCAGCGAGTGAAAAGCCGAGTTGACGCAGGATGCTAGTCAGCGCCGTGACCTCTTCTGGACTTACGATATCATCGGCCCAAACCATATGAAAAAGTGCTTGAACGAGACCGTGGGTTGAATTTGCCATAGAGTGGGTTGTTCTGGGTCGCTCTTTGAAGACCCTATCGCCTAACGAATTGAAGTAAGATCTCCGCGTGATGAGTTTGCGGAAAGAAGTCGAAAGCTTGGGCCCGAACCAGGCGGTATCTCTGGGCCAGGTCCGGCAACTCTTCTGCCAGTCGATAAGGGTTGCAAGACACGTAGAACAACTCCTCGGCCGGCGCCTTCTCCTGCAACAGCCTGATCAGCTTGGGATGACAACCCGAGCGCGGTGGGTCGAGGATCAAAAGGTCCGTTTCGAAATCGGACCAGTCCTCAGCGGACCTCTGCTCAAACCGAGCTGGGATGCCGTTGCGCTCCGCGTTTTTGCGAGCGTCTTCAACAGCCTGTTCAACCAGCTCGACCCCCAGCAGCTCATCTCCCTCGCGATAGAGGCACAAGCCGATGGAGCCAACCCCGCAGAACAGGTCCAAAACACGCCCACCGACCGGTGTCTGACGCCACTGGGCCATCGTCGCTAGGAGTCGCTCGTAGCTTCTGGGGTTCACCTGGAAAAAGGAGTTCCAGCTCAGCTCAAACTCCAATCCTGCCACCCGCTCGACCAGAGTCTGTGGCCCGTACAAAGGCTGCACCGAGTCAGCCACCACAGCACCGGATGTGGCGGACTGGCGGATGATCAAAGCCCCGCGCACGCCGTTTTTCTGAAAGATCTCGGTAAGGGCCTGTTCCTCGGTTGGGCTGATCTCCAGATCGCTGTTCACCACCAAGGCCGCCAAATCGTCACGGCCCTGAGAGGTATGCCGGTAGACGAGATAACGAACATCACCGTTGTTGTCTCGGGGGTGCCAACCACGCAGTCCTCGGCTGCTCAACCAGTCCCTCAGGTCTCGAAGCAAACTCGCAGGCAAAGGGGTCAACCAGCAGCGGCCAACGTCTACCCCCCTGTCAAAACGCCCGCGACGATGAAAGCCCAGCGTCGTCTCGCCCTCGCGGTTGCGCAGAAAGGTGAGTTCAACCTTGGTTCGGTAGGCGAATGAACTCGGTGAAGCCTCGGGAGGCAGAAATTCCGCCTGAGGAAAGGCGGCTGCCAGCATGTCGTAGTGCCCCTGGGTTTTGAGAGATAGGGCCTCGGCTTCCGGCAGGTGCTGCAGGGTGCAGCCACCACAAACGCCGAAATGGCGACAGGGCGGCTCGCGGCGCATTCGACTGGGCTCGAGAATCTCCAGCAGATCGCCCTGCTCGCCACGTCGGCCACGCTTGCCGCGCCTGACCAACGCCTCTTCACCGGGAACCCCCCCATAAAAATAGAGCCGCTTGTCGCCTTTGGGTAAGCTCAGCGAAAACCGCCCCTTCTTATCTGGACCTTGGGCCTTGTCGGCTATTGGCGCTTGGAATCTTCTAGAACCGCTTGAACGAGACATGCAAGCAGGTTGCCTACCAGCAAAGAAACTCCTGGCCAAGCCCCCAGAGATCTTGCAGTAACTCTTCGGCGCAACGCGAAGCGCACGGCATGGCAAGCGTATACCAACTCAAGAGCCGCTTTCAAAAACTGCTGCGCCCTGTCACCAACGCTCTGGCCGGCGCTGGCGTGACAGCTAACGGAGTTACCATAGCGGCATTTTTACTCTCCTGTGCGGTCGGGCTTCTCTGTTGGCTCGTCAACGATCCGCGAGTCCTTTACCTGCTACCGATAGGTCTCTTTATTCGTATGGCACTCAACGCCATTGACGGAATGCTGGCGCGCGAGTACGGACAGAAGTCTGCCCTCGGCGGTTTCCTCAATGAACTCGGCGATATTTTGAGCGACGTCGCTCTCTTCGCCCCCTTGGCGTTTCGACCTGAATTCCCTCAATTTGCCACCCTGGCACTCTGCTTTATGGCCATCATGACCGAGTTCACCGGTGTTGTGGCAGTCTCACAGGGAGCGAGCCGCCGCTATGATGGCCCGATGGGTAAGAGCGACCGAGCCTTTCTCTTCGGACTGATCGGCCTGCTGCTCGCTTACGGGTTGCCCAGCTTGATCTGGGTCTCTTGTCTCATTTGGCTGGCCGTGGCGCTATCTGGGCTCACTGTCGCCCGCCGTATCGGACGCAGCCTGGAGGAACTCGACCAATGAGCTATTTTTTAGGGGAGACCTCGGCCGTTCACAACCCTGTTGTCGTGACCGCGCTGGCGTGTCTTTTCGGGCTCCTGATCGGGGCCACTATCATCGTCAACTATCTGCACTCAAGAGGTGGCTCAGGCGAGTTCGACGAGGTCGTGCAGCGCTTGAGAACGTGGTGGATCATCATCGTTCTTCTCTCCTCTGCCATCCTTCTCAGCTCCGGAACCTCGCTCGTCTTTTTCGCCCTGATCTCGTTTCTCGGTCTCAAGGAGTTCCTCACCCTGGCACCCACACGGCGAGTGGACCGAAACGTGCTGTTCTATATCTACCTCTCCATACCCGTTCAGTACCTGTGGGCCGCTTTGGAGTGGTACGGGATGTTTATCATCTTTGTCCCGGTCTATCTGTTCCTCTTCGTTCCACTGAGGATGGTTCTGTCGGGAAACACCAGCAATTTCCTCAAAGCTGCGGGGGTTCTGCACTGGGGAGTCATGACCACCGTCTTCTCACTGTCCCACTTAGCGTTCCTACTCATGCTACCGGGTACCGAGCAGAATCCACACGGTTCCGGCCCGGCTCTGGTCCTGTACCTCATCATCCTCACTCAACTCAACGACATCGCACAGTTCATCTGGGGCAAAGCCTTCGGTTCTCGTAGAGTCGTTCCGCTCGTCAGCCCCAACAAAACCTGGGAAGGCTTGATAGGTGGTGTCCTAACAACCACCACCCTGGCCACGATCTTGAGTATCTGGATGACTCCTATGACACTGCTCCAAGGCCTGGTCGCCGGACTCGGAATCAGTATCTTCGGATTCGTGGGAGACGTGTGCGTCTCGGCTGTAAAGCGGGACTTGGGAATCAAAGACACCTCTCAAATGCTACCCGGTCACGGCGGAGTCCTGGACCGAGTGGACAGTCTCACTTACACCGCCCCGCTCTTCTTTCACTTCATCTACTACTTTTGCTACTAAGGGCCTAAGGAGGTTTGAAATGCTCGGACGCATTGCACGATTTTTGTTCTTCAATTTCTTGATCAGACCGGTCGTTTTTCTCTATCTCGGGGTCAACATACGCCGCCGCTTTCTCTTGCCCAAATCCGGTCCGGCCATCTTGGTGGCGAATCACAACTCTCACCTGGACACGGTTGTACTCATGATCGCGTGTCCGAGGGCGCTCTTCAACACGCTTCGCCCCGTGGCGGCCGCCGACTACTGGCTTAAGGGCAAGCTGCTCTCCTGGTTCAGCCGAGAGGTCGTGAGGATCATTCCTATCTTCAGAAACAAGGAAGATAGGCCCGAAGGGACCGACCCGCTCGACCCTATCAGCGAAGCTCTCGACGAGGGTTCTACGGTCATCTTCTTTCCCGAAGGGTCGCGCGGTGAGCCAGAGCAGATGACGCAGTTTAAGCGAGGCATCGCCATCCTAGCCGAGCGGCACCCAGAGGTTCCGGTGGTGCCTATCTATTTTCAGGGTCTGGGCAGAGCCCTACCCAGGGGAGAAGGCCTCCTCGTTCCCTTTCTGTGCGACATGTACGTTGGGGAGCACCTCTACTGGAGTGGAGACGAGGGCGATTTCATGAAACGTCTGGTACGCCGCTTCGAGAGCCTCTCCCGAGAGGGCTACAAGCCTCAGTGGGAATGAGCGTCTCGCTCCACCCCATCCCCATCCCCATACTTCCCCTTTGATTGCCCTCCATGAATCATCACAAATCGACATCACCAAGCCTCAAGCCCGCAGCGGCCATCGTGCTCCAGAAAGGGCCCAAGATTTGGCTCGGCCATCGCGGGCAATCCCGCTTCCTGCCGGGCTTCTGGGTCTTTCCGGGTGGCGTGTGCGAGGCGGGCGAGTCCTTTCTTCAGACAGCGCTGAGGGAACTGAACGAGGAAACCGGTCTCCAACTCTCTCCTGAAATCACCGTGCATCCCTTCGCCCGGGCGATCACCCCGGCCTACTCCCGATACCGCTACGACGTTATGGTCTACCGATGCGAACTCCCAGAGGGGCTCCAACCAGTGCCCGACGGCGTGGAGTTCGTCGATGGGGTCTGGCTCTCGCCCAGCGAGGCGTTGCGCCTTCGCGCCGAAGGCGAGATGCAACTGGCCCCGCCCACCTACCGACAGATCCGCTCGCTCCAAGAATGCCTCTCGGGGGAGAGAGAGTGGCCGGATGAGTCTGTGGCGTTCGCGGACCCCCCGCGCCGCAACGAGGATGTCCTTCCACTCTGTCGCGGCCTCACCATCGTCCCGGTGCGAGCCAGGCCGCTCCCTCCCGCCTCCTGGACCAACACCGCCCTCATCGGTGAACGACGACTCTTAATTCTCGATCCCGGTGGACTGGAACAAGAGGTCCTGCAGAGCGAGATCCGTAGACACCTGGAGCGAGGACATGAGATCGAAGGCGTTCTCTTGAGTCACCATCATCCTGACCACCTCGCTGGCTACCACGATCTGGGCCTGAGCCATCTTCCCCTCTACTGCCACGAGGCCACAGCCGAGCTTTTGCCAACGGGCTTCCCTAGCCCAGTCCTTCTCAACGATGGCCAAGAGCTCTTCCTTGAGCCCGACCTAACCGTCGTCGCTCACCATTGCCCGGGACACGCTCCAGGGCACTTAGCCTTTGAACTCAGGGAGTGTCGAGCCTTGCTCGCCGGCGACATGATCAGCAGCCTCTCCAGCATAGTCCTACCGCCGGACAACGGAGACCTAAGCGACTATCTGGCCTCACTGCTGCGCCTGCGCTCTCTCCAATGTCACCTCACCGTCCCCGCCCACGGCCCTCCCTACGGCAAAGGGAGCGACCCTTTCAAAGAGGCCTTTCAGCACCGCGAGAAACGAGAATCTCAGATCCTAAGCCTGCTCAAAAAAGCCCCCCGCTCGGTGGAAGAGATCACCACCCTGCTCTATCGAGGTCTGGACCCAAGGCTTGTCACTGCGGCCCATTGCAATGTCGGTCACCACCTCAAGAAATTGGAAGCGGAGGGAGTCGCGGCACAGCAAGACGCCCAATGGACCGCGCTGCCGATCGAGGCGAGAGGAAAGTCTCCCCTTAAACGGTATTTCTAACTCTATGGTACTCCCGAACATCAAAGTCGAAGCAGACAGCAAAGAATTCACCGGCCTCACTGAGAAGCTCAAAGAGCACGGCTATATCGAAGAGAACATCGCAAAGTTCTTAGGACGCTGGGACATTTCTGAAATGAACGGTCGAGAGTACCCCAACTATGTTTGGCGATGTCGTCGAGACGACTCCGATCTCGCCACCCTGATCGGGTTCTTCCTCATGGGGCAAGCCTCCACCCTCGAACGGATCGGTGGCCTCATCGGCCAAGCGGCCTTGGAAGCGCTTCTGAAATGCGGCGTTCTCCTAGACTTCAAGAAGACCCTGACCAGCCAAGCCGTGATCTACCCCTGCCTTGGGCGGTATTTTATCACCGACTACTGGGTGAGCGAGGGAACCCAGCCCGATGGCAAGGTCTATGAGTTGGGAACCGACAGCTACGTCTTGGCCAGGATCACACCGCGCGAGAACGTGACCCGCGCTCTCGACCTTTGTACCGGCTCAGGAATTCACGCCGTGCTGTCGGCGTCCAGCGCCGAGACCTCACAGGCCATCGATATCAATCCGCGCGCCCTCATCTACACCGCGTTGAACGCACGCTTGAACTCCGTGACCTGCGAACCGATACTCAGCGACCTCTACACCGAAGTCAAAGGCCAAAAGTACGACCTCATAACCGCGAACCCACCCTTTGTTCCCAGCCCAGACCCCAACGTCCGAATCCATCGCAGCGCTGGAGAAACCGGCGAAGAAGTCCCGGAACGACTGGTCAAAGGCCTGCCCGAGATGCTCGCTGAGGGTGGGCTCTTTTCCATGGTGCTCGAGCACCCCGTTTACGAAGACGAGACCTACCTCGATCGCCTTGAGCGATGGCTCGGCGAAAAAACGGGATGGTGCATCGCCGTTCTGACCTTCGTCCATCACACTCCCGCCAACTACGTGATAAAACACCTCGGTGGAGTCGAGGACTACACCAAGATGTTCGAAGCCTACTTGGAAAGCTACGAGAGAAACAACATCATCGGCATGAGATTCGCCAATGTCTTCATTCGACGCTTGCCCCCTGAGCGACCCAACGTCAAGGTGAATCAGTTCAGCAATTGGCCCAATGAGAGCTTAGTGGAGCGGGTCTCTGAGTGGCTGGATTGCCTGAACCGGTACTCCGACCCCGATTGGCGACCGGACCCGAGCTGGAAACCAGACCTTGGGCACAACTACAAATATCTGTGGCGAGACTGGGATCACGCTCAGGGCGTCTTAGAGATGGGCGACCACAACTGGTTTAGGCCAGACCCGCTCAATGCCGACGAAGCGGAACTCCTGGTCCGCCTCCGAGGTGGGGTCAAAACCATCGAGACCCTCACCGAGGAATGGCTCGATGGCCGTGGTGACGAGTCATCTTTCCTACAAGCCCTGCGTGGCTTAGGGCTGCGCCGGGCGCTTTCGCCCCTCGAATAGAAGCCTACCGCTAGCGCCTCCAAGCCAACGCCGGCAGCTCCATGCCTGGGTCTAGCAAAGGGCAGAACTCCTGAAGATCGCTGGAAGCAGGCAGCAGTTCGAGGGCGCAATGGCGCAGACGGCGGTTGCCCCCCAAGCGAAACTCTCTGCGCACTTCGTAGCGGAATCCCCTCACACCAGAGAGCGTCTCCTCTACCGCTGCGCGAGCCCGGTCCACTCCATCGACGACCTCGCTGAACAAGGTCAGTAGAGCGTATCCTGTCGGTTTCAGGGTCTGCATCACCCCTTGCAGAAGCGACCTGAAGGCTTCCAGTGTCCCGGTGGCGTGAAAGACATCCTGACCGGTGAGCGTTGGACTCAAGGTCGGCGGATTGCCGAAGATCAGGTCGAACTCTCCCTCCAAGCCACTCTCGACCTCGCAACAGCGGTAGCGGTAGTGGTCGAGTCCCTGGACCTTGGCCGTGAGATGGGCAACCTGGATCGCCACCGGGTTGAGGTCCACCCCGAGTAGGTCCCCGTCGAACGGGGGCAGTGAAAGTCCGACTCCCCCACTACCGCAACACAAATCCAAACACGAGAGCGGACCGTCGAGAACCTCTTGAAGTTGACTCAAAAGCTGTCGGCTCCGATCCATAAGAAACAGGGTGTCGTCACCGAAATAGACAAAGTTCTGGGCCTCAAGGCAGGGGTGACTCCTCAGGATATATCGTCCAAAACGTGAGACGACCGTCCACAGTGGACAGCCCGCATCCAAGCCGTCGCACCCCGTGGCGTGAAAAGCTTGCAGCTCAGGGCACCCGGCCAGTTCTGGGTCACTCTCCCCCAGAGTGAGGTGGTAAAAGAGACGGCGCCGTTCGCTCTTTTCGGCTCTCCAGTAGAGTCTCGGCATGCCCACCTCTTGAATGTTGGGCAAGCCAGCCCGAAAACGCTTCCAAGCCTCCAACTCCCAGCCCCAGCGCCACTGTCGAGCCGCCACCAGGGGAAGCCGACCTGTCTGCTGGAAACCTCGCTCGTTGAGGTATTGCAAAGCCAAGGCTAAGGAATCCTCGGAAAACTGAGCGAGCAGCTCAAACGAACTGTGACATGAAGCAAGATTCCGGGGACCCGTGTCTAAAACCCCTCTCATGCGCCTTACCTTACGGAAACGACTTCACCCCTACTCGGGACTTCTGGAGATTGCTGAAGAACTCAACCTGACCATGCCCGAGTTGAGGCGGCGTATCCGCGAGCTCGAAGACAAGAATGCACTCTCCATCAGTGCGCTCGTAGCGAACTCCTCCTCCTTTGAAGGTCTCACCGGAGAAGGCGTCTACGACCTGTTTCACCGACTCGGTCGGTGCCTGGTGTGCGGGCACGAGATGAGCCAGCCCAAGAGAAGGGACATCGGCTGGGGGGAATTCAAGCAGTGCGGCCACTGCCAGTTCTCAGCTCACGAAATGGCCAGCTACGAAACGCGAAAACAAGCCGCCAAAGAGCAACTCACAGCGCTCATAAGGCAGGCCCGCAAAACACAGTCAGTCCTTCGCGACAGAAAGCTCCACTGCCAGAAGTTTCAGGGCCAGTGAAGGCTATCTCTCCAGCGGAGTTTAGCCTATACCGAAAGGTTTGTGGGTTCCGTACTCGGTGAGACGGCTCCAAAAGCGCTTCAGGGGGTTCTCTCGGCTAGGCACCCAGGTGCGACCGCCCGCTTCAGCCTCTACAACCCGTCCGACCAGAGCCGACTTGGGCACCGGCTCTTTCTTGTTAGAATCCTCGCGGGCCGTCAAGACCAGCGTGTCGGACTTTGTCATCTTCAAGCGCAGGAATCTTCTCACTTGGGGTCCTTGACCGAGATTGACACAGAGTATGTCACCCATCACTAATTTGCCCATGACCACCGATTCGATGGAAATCGTGGCCCCTGAGGGTATAACACTGGGCAGTTCACTGTTGCTGACCCGAATTTTCTTGCGACTTGCGCCTTGAGCCAAATGAGCCGAGGTGGCAGCGGCTGAGAGATCGCCTGCGATCTGGTTTTGTAGCTGTCGATAATCGTTGGACAAGAGTATAGACCTTCCTCTGCGGTAATCCCGACACTCCCCGAACCCTATTGATAAACTTCCGCCCTGGCCATGCGACTCCTTTAGGATATTCGGGGGGTAGTTTGACAATTTTCCTTCCCAGCCATGGCTCGAATAGCCTAGTTAAGATCGCTATCGAGGCCAACACGAGTTCACCGTATCCGTTGCAAGGAGGGAATGGAGCGGCCAAAGACGCACATACCGACACCCCTACTAGGCTCGAAAGGACGGCATACGGCACGTTGGTAACCTTAACTCGACACCTCATTGAGGAGCAGACTAAACACCCGCAATCCCGTGGTGAATTCTCCAATCTTTTTCTGGATCTCACCCTAGCGATGAAGATCATTTCTCGGGAAGTGATGAAAGCGGGTTTGGTCAACATTCTGGGTGAAACACCCGACATCAATATTCAAGGCGAAACCGTCATGAAACTTGACCGCTTTGCCGACGATAGGATCTTTAAGGCCATGGACCACGGCGGGCACCTCTGCTGCATGGCCTCTGAAGAATGTGAAAACCTGATCAAGATTCCGAGCCGCTTTGACAAGGGCGACTACGTCTTGGTCTTCGACCCTCTCGACGGGTCCTCCAATATCGACAAGAACGTCTCCATCGGCACCATCTTCGCCATTTTCAAAAGAGTCACCAAGAGTGGAGACGGCACCCTCGAAGACGCCTTGCAGCCAGGCATCAAACAGGTCGCCGCAGGCTACTGCATCTTTGGCTCCTCTACCATGCTCGTGTACACCACCGGATGTGGAGTTCACGGGTTCACGCTGGACCCATCCGTGGGCGAATTCTTGCTCTCTCACGAGAATATCAAGTGCCCCGAGAAGGGCTCCATTTATAGCGTCAACGAGGGGAATGCTCTCTTCTGGGACGCCCCGACCAAGCGGTTCATAAACTTCCTCAAAGAGGACGACAAGGCGACCGGGCGACCCTACACCCAACGCTACATCGGCTCCCTGGTTGCCGATTTTCATCGCAACCTCTTGGCAGGTGGTGTCTTTCTCTACCCGACCGACTACAGGAACGCCAGGCGTCCCCGGCCGAAGTTGCGGCTTCTCTATGAAGCCGCTCCTTTAGCATTCATCGCTGAGCAAGCCGGAGGCAAAGCCTCCACCGGAGACCAGAGAATCATGGAGCTGACCCCTAAGAGCCTCCATGAGCGCGTGCCATTGGTCATCGGAAGTCGTTGGGAGGTAGAGAAATATGAAGAGTTCTTCAAAGAAGCCAAAAACTAAAGACCCCGTCGCTGATAGCCCAAAGATCTATCTGCTCGATACCAGCGTCCTTCTCCATCGACCGGAGTCGATCTTCAGCTTTGGTATCAATGAGGTCGTGGTTCCGATCGTTGTCCTGGATGAACTAGACACCTTCAAGCGCGGTTCCATGCAGCTCAATCGAAATGCCCGGCGCATCATCGGCATGTTCGACGAGTTGAGAAGTCGTGGCCCCCTCTTTGAGGGAGTAAAGCTCGATGGTGGCGGTCACCTCAAAGTGGACACCGTGGACAAACACTCCGTCCAAGCGAATATCCCCAGTGGGTTCGAAAAGAACGCCGACAACTACATCCTGGCCACGGCTGTGGGAATCAAAGCGGACTATCCCGACAAAAAAGTCGTCCTCGTAACCAAAGACATCAACATGCGGGTCAAAGCCGAAGCTCTCGGCTTGTTGGCCGAAGACTACAAGGCCGACCAGATTGTGGAACCGTCGGAGATGTACACCGGCCACGCTGAGATCCGGGTTTCCCAGGCGCTCATCGACCAGTTCTACCGCGAGAAGACCTTATCGGTCGACGGTGCCCTCGAGGATGAGGGCCTGGTGTTTCAGCCCAATCAGTTCCTGATGCTGATCTGTAAGGAATCACCATCGGTCACGGCGCTGGCCCGCTATGACGGCACCAACATCGAGCTTCTCAGAGAGCCTCGCCACGATATTTGGGGAATCCGACCGCTCAATCGCGAGCAACGCTACGCCGTAGAGGTTCTGCTCGACGACAACATTCCACTGGTGACCCTGGCCGGAAAAGCCGGCACAGGGAAAACCATCCTGGCCATTGCCGCAGGCCTTCAGAAAGTTGTCAACGACAAGATCTATCGACGTCTTTCGATCTATCGTCCAGTCGTGCCTATGGGCCGAGACATCGGCTATCTTCCCGGCAACGAGCAAGAGAAACTTGCCCCGTGGATGCAACCGATCTACGACAACCTGGAGTTTCTTCTCAACGAAGGGGACAAGAAATCGCGCGGCGCTTCTAAACTCGACTACCTCGTCGACAGCAACGTCCTCGACATCAGGGCTCTGACCTATATTCGCGGTCGCAGCCTGCCTCACCAGTTCATCATCGTCGACGAAGCCCAGAACTTGACCCCGCACGAAGTTAAGACGATCGTGACACGCGTGGGCCACGGGACCAAACTCGTGCTCACCGGAGACCCCTACCAGATCGACTCACCCTATTTAGACGCCACCTCAAACGGACTGACCCACGTGGTAGAGAGATTTCGGGATCAAAAGATCGCCGCCCACATCACCCTGCAAAAGGGCGAGCGGTCGGCTCTTGCTGAACTCGCCTCGGAGATCATGGAACGCTAAACTCTCCTCGACAATGGGCCCCGGCCATCTAGCACGGTGACTTTCTAGTCGCTTTTCAACCCAGCCACAACACGACCACTGGTGTGGCCGAAACTCCTTGCCCTCTTGAGGGTTGAGCTTACTATGAAAGTCCTCTATACTCGTGTTATGAGCCAAAAATTTCGTCCCTTGTTGTTATCTCTTCTGTTCCTTTTCGTCTCCGCTGGAACTTATCAACTGGGGACAAGCGTCCTCCAGCCCTCAGTCAAGCAAGCCGCCGCGATGGAGACTCCTGCGGGCACTTGGCAGCAGTATGTCATAGACGACGGTAGGCCGGTCTACCTGGCCACCTTCACCTTCGTGCCAGAGAATGGAGACTTCGCCGTGGTGCCCAACGACGTGGCACCTGTGACCTTCCCCCAAAGCGACTTTCGCACATTCGCCCACGCCTACGATGGGCAGCGCTGGGGATTTCATTCCGACTGGCACGAGTACGGCGTAGCCTGGTTCGAACTCGAGAAGGTGGAAGACGGTCGATTCGAAGGATACGCTTACCTAGATGGTGAGCGACGACCCAACCGCCACATTCTCATTCGAGTCGAGTGAGTTTACACGTCTTCTGAGACAAAGACATCCGAACGGAGTTTGAGGGTCGCCAAAGGGCGGCCCTTTTTCTTTGTTTTCTGAAGCTTCAGCTCGGGAAAGGTCTTTCGGAGGATCCGCACAGCCGCGTCGTCGAGTCCACCGGACACCAGTGTCGTGGGGCCCTTTGGAGCCGCGCCCTTGGAGTGACGGATTCTCACAGTACCAAAACCCCGCCGGCGAAGCTGCTGGCTTATGCGTCGAGCTTCCGGGAGATAGTCAGTGGGGGTGTCGATGAGGAGTTTCACCGTCCTCACAGCAGGGTCGGGCAAAGGACCGAACAGCTCAGAGATCGTTCGTTTCGGCTCCCCTGGTGCCAACAACAAGTAGGCCGCCCCGTTGGAGAAATAGTCGTACACCTCGGGACGCCCCTTCTCGATGTTGCTCACCGGGAAACGGCGGTAGAGCTTGGCCAGGCCAATGATCTGCTCATCCCTGAGGTCGGTCTTCATCTTGGAACGCACAATTCTTGCGAGCTCGGGGTACTGCCCCCAGTGCTCCTTTTTCTTGAGCTCCATGATCAGCGCCGCCACAAAGTGCTGCTGTCGACGGATGCGCCCGAAGTCGCCCTCTTCATCGTTTCGAAATCGACAATACCCCACCACCTGAGAGCCCATGAGACGCTGCTTGCCGGGCTTGAGATGGATGTGAAGACCAGCCCAGTTGTCGTCCCAGTCCATCTTCTTCTCCACCGTGAGCGGCACCCCACCGATCGCGTCGACCAGCTCCTCTACCACGTCGGACTTCACCACAACGTAGTGGTCGATCTTGAGTCCAGTCACGCGCTCTAGAGTCTCGATGGCCAGTTTCTCCCCACCGAACGAGTAGGCGGCGTTGATCCGGTCCTGACCGTACCTCCCATCCTTGCCTATCGCCACCAGGAGGTCGCGCGGCACGCTGAGCATGGAGAGGTTCCGAGCCAAAGGGTCGACGCGCAGCAAGAGAATCGTGTCAGAGCGCGCACCGGTGGTATGCCGTTGGGCCTTGCTGTCATAGTTGTAGTCCACTCCGAGCAGGAGAATGGTGAGGCTCTTCTTGTTGCCGAAGGCGGCTTCTGCAGGCTTAAAAACCGCGCGAACTTCGGGCGCGGGTGCCACGCTTGGCGGCAGCAAGACAATGGCCACAGCGCCGAGCACCAAAGCCAACGCCAGCAAGAGCAAAAACCATTTGGCAAGCTTCTTCAAGAGAATCACCTCACCCGGCGACCGCTGCACCAGGGGGAATTACTATTTTCGGGGCACGTAGTCACTGTTTGCGATTTTGATGGTCAATTGCTTCTTCTGACCTAGGATCTTGGTCTGGCTGACGTGACTGCCATTTCCATCCGCGAACTTGCTAAAGTCTGAAACCACCTCGACCGTTTCGGAGGGGTCTTTGAGATAAGAATTCACTCGAATCGAGGAAACCTCATCGCTGGGCGTGTGGTACACGATGGTCAAGCTATCGCCCTTTTTGAGATAGTTCTCCACGGTGATACTCGCCAGGTTCGTCCCCACGGAATCGTTCTTCTTGACATCACCGTTCTCAAAAGCCGCGCGCAACTTCTCTTTGTCGGGATGAGCATACTGCTGGGCCAAGGAGGCTACGGATTTCACGTAATCTTTAAACTCGCCCGCCTTACGCTTGCGAACTCTCTTCCGGATCGGGCCCCGTTGCTTGTTCTTAGGGGGAGTGCTCTCACTCACCACGGCCTTGAGGAGTTGTCCATCCGGGCCGACTTCAACCGTTGAGATCTTGGTTTGCTTGACTTGACCGTCCACACTGAGGGTCTCGGTCTCTCGCCAACTGTAGTTGGCCAGAGCCTTCTTGTTGGCAGCGAAAGATTTCTGCAGGCCCAGCAGAGTTTCAGGCTGGGCCCAAGCCGTCCCCACCAAACTAGCGATCAGGACACATAGGATTACGCACTTTTTCATAGGGCGAGGTTTTACTCTTTCCCTACACCTTCCCCCCTCAGGCGTGCACCGCGATCTTCCAGTTCCTCGAAGCAGGTAAGGCTTGATTCTATTGGAACTGCCGAGTATGGCAGATCCAAGATACAAAAAACTCGCTCATCTCTTAGTTCATCACTCCTGCGCCCTCAAGGCCGGTGAGAAGGTCCTCATCGAGGCCACCGAAATTCCCGACGCTATGCTTCGCGTCTTGACAGCAGAGGTGATAGCCGCTGGTGCTATTCCCGTGGTCGACCGAAAAGACGAGCGGGCCAGACGGCTCTTTTTGACTCTCGGAACGCTAGAGCAAACCGCAGAGCGCTTGAAGGTCGCCGCAGAGCTCGAGCTTCACCGAATGAAAATGATGGACGCCTACATCGGCATGCGAGGAAGCCACAACATCACCGAACTCTCCGATGTGGATCCTGAGAGAATGAAGCTGCAAGCGGATCTCCTCTTTAAGCCCGTCCACGTTGAGCAACGAGTCAAACACACGAAGTGGTGCGTCCTGCGCTGGCCCACCCCTTCGATGGCCCAGCAGGCCGGCCAGTCCACCGAAGCCTTC